>NZ_JBKFBI010000011.1:0-71329 GCF_053346095.1 Methylobacterium sp. A52T
TCGGCGCCACGCGGGGCCGCGGCGGGGGCACGGGCCGGCCCGCGGCGGCGGCGTCCCGGGCACGGCGCCGGGCAGCCCGGGCGCGCTCGCGCTCGGCGCGCTCTTCTGGCGTCAGGGGGACGCGCGCCGGCTTCGAGGGGGCCTTGCGGTGGCGGGCGCCTTGGAAGGCAAGGCCAGCCCGGAAGGCGATGCTGATGATTGAGCTCTTAGTCTTCTCGATGCCCAGGTCGAGCAGGGCGGCACGGATCGCGGGCGTGCCGCAGCCCGTGGGCCACATCTCAAGGACGAGGGCCCGGTGCGCTGGATCCCAGGGCATCAGAGGGCCTCCTGCGCGGAGGAGGCCGGGGCGTAGGTGACGACCTTCACCAGCCCGAGGGCCAGCAGGATCGCGGGGCCGGGCTGGCGGCGGCGGGCGTGCACATCGCCGACGTACTGCTCGGAGAGGCCGATCTTCGTGGCGAGGGCCCGGATCGAGCCGGCCTCCTCGATGGCGAGCGCGAGCGCTCGCAGAGGCTCACTAGCCTCGACGTGAACATCATCAGACACGGGGGGAGAACCCTGAAAACCCAGGTGTGGCGCCCACGCATAAGCGGGGCCGCTTGTGAGCAAGATATGCAGCGCCAGTTATTCGTCAAGCAGAATTATTGGAAACCCGTGAGTTTCCGATGTGTCAGACGAACGTGTGTCGGACCTACACACCATAGAACCAGCATTAACCCTCCCAAGCACTACCTATTGCTGAGGTCGCTACTTGCGACATGCAAACTCGGGTGTACTTATAAGCGTGCCAGCGGGGACGCTGGCCCCTCAACCCCGGTTTCTTCGAGACACCCCATGAACCGCCCGCCGCTGAAGTTCGGCACCGCGTGGAGCCACGCTGGCACGTTCAAGCGCTACGGAAACGAGCTCTCCTTGTGGGTGGCAGACATCGCCACCCAGGAATTCTCCGACGCCTATAAGGGAGCGCCGAAGTCGCTCATCGATGCTGGCTACAGCTGGACCGACAAGGGCCACCGCAAGCCTGGCCTGATGCCCTGCTGGTGGGACCTCGGTCCCGTCGACCTGTGCGGATTGGCGAACGCCGCGGACCGCGCGATCCGCGAGGCCGCCTCCGCCCGCGCCGAGAAGGCCCGCGCCGCCGAAGAGCGCCACCAGCGCGAAGTCGCCGAGGTCGAGCCGCTGGCCGCCCCGATTCGTACGGAGTTGGCCGCCCTCATCGAGGGTCGCCCTTGGGCACTGGGCCGCCTGCTGGCCGAGGCGCGCGATCTCGTCGCGCAGGTATACTGGGCGCGGCCGGACCTCTGGCAGGGCGAGCGCTTGGTCGGCAACGCCCATGGCAACATCGGTCGAGCGGCCATGAGGCTTGCGAAGACCCCACCGGCGGCTTGGTTAGAACGGGTGTGGGATGAGGACGTGCGCGCGGGCGCGCTGTCTGCCTGCCGGATCTTGAGCGCGATGGACGACGACTGGGCCGCCGTCCAGAACGGTAAGGGCTGGTCACAGGCGACGTGCTGGACGGGGCATACTCTGTCCGAGATGGAAGCCTTGGATCAGTGGCATGCCGCCCACGCCCTCGGCCTGCTCCACCAGCACCGCCGCCAGCTCCCCGATCCACTGTGCGTCGTGCTCTTCGGGTCGGCCCCCACCCTCCGGAACCGCGCCGCCGCGACAGACGCCCCGACCATCGGGCTCTGACTTTCAGGGCGCCGAGGCACACTCCACGCACGGGCGGCCCCAATCCCGGGGCCGCCCACAGGACAAGGGGGACACATCATGATGAGGTTTCTGGCCGCGCTCATGCGGGCATTGATGGGGGCGGCCACGCTGCCCCTGCGGATGCTCGGGATCGGCGGGGGCGTCACGGCCGCCGACGTCGCTCGGGCCGCCATGGACGAGCCGGCCCGTGCGGCGGCGCCCCGCGAGCTGTCGCTCGGGCAGCTCCTCCGCACGCACCTTTGCGACCTCGTGGACGGGCCGGACTACAGCCGCCCGGCCCGCCAGCCGCTTCCGGCCGACGCCGCGGCGTGGATCGGCCGCATGAGGAAGGAGCAGTACACGAAGATCGCGTTCATGCGGCCGAACGAGATCGAGGCTCGCTTCCGTGCCGACACCGCGGCGGCAGAGGCAGCCCCGGCCGGGCCTGATGCTGACATCGAGGCGAACGGCCTCGCCCTGCTTCGGAAGCTCGGGCCGTCCAAGCGCGCAGACGACGAGACATTCGCCGCCTTCGCCCGCCTCGCCTGAGCGGACCGC
Source organism: Methylobacterium sp. A52T (assembly GCF_053346095.1). Lineage (NCBI taxonomy): Bacteria > Pseudomonadati > Pseudomonadota > Alphaproteobacteria > Hyphomicrobiales > Methylobacteriaceae > Methylobacterium > Methylobacterium sp. A52T. Next base: position 2,254 of record NZ_JBKFBI010000011.1, read on the forward strand.
GCTGCTGACAAGGGCCGTCCCGGGAGACCGGGGCGGCCCTCTTCGTTTCAGGCGGCAGACATGGCGGCCGCGTAGCCCCGGAGGGCGGCCCGGCTGCGCGCGAGGGCTGCATGCAGGGCGGCGTTCTCTGCGGCGAGCCGGGCGGCCTCGGCCTGCGCGGCGGCGGCCACGCGACGGGTTCGGCCGAGCTCGGCGACGAGCTGCGTGACGGCGTCCCGGTCGTCGGCGCGCTGCTCGGCGACCGCGCCGATGACCCCATCGACCGCGGCGTGCATCAGGGAGAAAGCCATGGCCCCGCGGCCGGCGACGTCGGCGCAAACGTGGGCGGTGACGTTGTTCATGGCTCTCTCCAGGCGGGGCGATCTCTCCCACCAAAAGTGGGCCTGGCCGGAATCCTCCGTCAAGAATCCGTCCGGGCCGTCCACAAATCTCGGTAAAAATTGTCCTGGGCTATTGTGCCTTTCCCTGTGCGCCCGAATAGGGCGCACGTCAGCCCACCAAATAAACCCACCTCTGCAGGCCCCAAGATCGCGTTACCTGCCTGCCGGTCCACGGCTCACGTATAGTCGAGAGTGTTTTCGCCCAACGACCTGTCCCCCCGTTACTTCGGCACTCTGCAACGACGATCCGGGCCATACGTGACATCACGTACGATCGGCCGTCCGGCCGCGGCGATGCGCTTGTATGCATACGTATATGGCAGTCTCCCTCTGAGCCGCCCCGGCCGAGAGGAGCCTCCCGATGCACATGTCGATCCCCATGGCCGAGCACGACAACACGGAAGTCGATGTCCTCCCGGCCCGCGAGACGCCCCGCCAGAAGGAGGCCCGCTTCGCCGCTGCGGCCGCCACGCGCACGGCGGACTGGCGCGCCCGGCGGGCCGAGGAGGAGGCGGCCGTCCGCCGGCAGGCCGCCCGGGACGCGGCGATCGTCGATGCCATGGTCACCGCCGGGTATGTGGCCGAGCAGGTCGCGAAGCGGACCGGGAGCAGCGAGGAGCCGTCGTTCACGGTGAAGGATGTGCTCAGGATCGCGATGGACCGCCTGATGACGCTGGGCATGACCAGGGCCGAGGCGCTCCGGCAGCTGCACGGTCGGCTCGCGCCGAACGTCGACTGCCCCTTCTGAGGCCCGCCGTCGGGCTGCGCTGGCTCCAGGACGATGCGCGCCCGCAGGCCCAGAGATGCTGCCACGGCGAGCTGGCGGTCGAGGTCCCACGCGGCGATGTCGCCTGACCGGAGGGCGGTCCTCACCTTCGGACTCGCCATGCCGACGGGATACCGGCGCAGGCTCGGCGTCCGCTCGGCGGCCCGGGCGACCGCCTCGCGGGGGGCCGCTGCGAGGGCCCCGGCGAGCTGCTCGGCAAGGCCGGCCCGGACCAGCCGGGCGGCGTCCCGCCCGGCGGCCGCGTCATGCCTGGCGATAAGGTCCATCATACCCATGTCCCCGTCACGGACCGGCTACAGTAAGGCAGCGGAACGGACGCCGACAGGCGCAGGGTTTCGGTTTGAGGCGGAGGCGGCAGGGCATCGGGGGGATCCTGTTCGAGGGCGCGCTACTAGGGGTCGCTCAGGTCCCGAGCGTCGAAGTCGACCCGACGGGCGGTCGCGCTGACCCGGACCCTGCATCGGGCCGGCTCGCCGCGCTCTCGGAGCCACCGCACCTGCGCCTCGGCCTCCGTCAGGCAGGCACGCCCCATAGCGACGAGCATTGTCCTGACGATGCGGGTGAACGGCTCGCTAGGGTAGGTCTCAGCAGCGAGCGTCAGACGGCGGAAGATTTCGCCGACAAGGCGGGAGGGAACATCAATCGAATGGCGGAGGTGGCCCGGTCAGGGCGAGCCCGCACAGGCGTCGCACCGCCCGCTAGGCGGCTTGAGGGTATTGTTCATAAAGCTGCTTCCGCGCAGGGGCAGCCGGCCGCCCTCGATGGCGGCGGGTCAGCTCTAAAGAATGTCGGACGGTCGCAAGTGCGCCCGGGACGGGGGCGGCCGGAGAAAAGCCTGGCCTAGGAGGCAGCGGGTTTCCGGAGGGTGGTCGTCATCGGGAGCGAACCTTCAAAGGTCTCCCGGGCGCGCGTGGCTATCCGCGGGAGGAATCGGCGTGTGCCGGTGCGGGGATCCCCGCCCGGAGAGCCGTGCATTTGGTCTGTGCGAACATAAGGCCTTGATTGAACCCGAAGGGCGCTGGTCGCAACCCGTGCCATGCCGGGGCACACAGCTCTACGTTGGCAAGGTCAACGACTCGCTGCTTCACCCAGGCTCACGCCATCAGCGAAATGATGCCGACCACGTGGCCGGGGTCAGGTTGACCGCCTGATCCAGTGGCGGAGGGAGCACGAAGATCCGAGGTGCCGCCGCGAAGTCGAACACGCGGTACAGCCTCCATTCGTCCGGTCGCTCACGGGATATCGCCTCCTCGTTCCGCGTCACGAAGAAGGGCGTCGTCCTCCCGCCGCGGGTCGTCTTCACCTCGATGAGGAGCTTCTTGCCCGTCTTAGGATTGATCGAGCGAATGTCGTAACCCGCGCCATCGCCCTCGTCGCGCGAAACCCAAACGACCTCGTCCATCAGGTCGGGGCGCCCGGCTGCATGAATGCCGCGCTTCTCGACCTCAATCACGAACTCCTCGCCGGCCGTGCCCAGTGCACGGTTGCGTTCGTCCCGGCTGGCCGGATCGAACTTGCGAATGAGGCGCTCAATGACTGTGTTGCGGGGGACATCACGAGGGGACGGCGGCAGCACGAACGTTTCCGAGACGGTGTCAGCACGCCGACGCGGCGAGGCAGGCACGGCATCCAGCCCCACCATGCCGGACAGGTGTCGCTCCACCTCGGCGACCAACGCGTCCTGGTAATTGAAGCGGGGCTTGTAGCCGCGCAGCCAGGGCAGTCCGAGCTCGGTCAGGACGGCGCTGATGTTCTGGTGCTTGAATTCTATGGATCCCGCCGAGCGGCCGGTGGATGCCTGAAGCCCCCGGTTGTGCTCCCTCTTATTGTATGGGCGATCGGCGAACTCGTCCGTAAGCATGGCGAAGTAGTCTGCCACGACCGCGGCGACTTCTGTCGGGGTCCAGTCGGTCCCTGTCGGTGATGGTTCAGGCTGAGGCTGCATTCCCGCTTCAGCCTGCCAAGGAGGAAGTCCATGCCGAGAGCATCTGTGCCTCGGTGCATCTGACACGTTCGTCGACGGTCCTCGAAGCCGTCAGGCTCCGGAACACGCGCTGCTCCATCGCGTGCGCGGCGACCGAGTTCGTCCAATGTTGCTTCAGGGCGAGGTTCCAGCCTTCACCGATTTCCTCGACGGGTACGTGCTTGTTGACATCTTTCAGGCGCTGATCGATGTCCTGGGTGTGCCCGACCTTCCACACGCCGCGCTTCCCGAAACGCATCGCGTAGGTCCAAGCGTCTGCCTCCGTGGTCCTCGTGACGGTTCCGGTCCAGTCTGTCGGTGTCGGTCCGGTCGTGGGACGACCGGATGCCAGGGCGTCGCTCAAGGCCAGCAGCCTCGCGACACTCGGGACCAGGGGAACCGTCACCTCCGTCTTCGGCAGCGCCAGCACCGCGCGCGTATCGGTCTCGTCGAGCCGGACGGCACGGACGGTGGCCTCGAACGTCAGCTGCTCGCGAAGAACGTCGATCAGCTTCAGTCGTGGGTCCGCGAACCGCCAAGCGCGAAGGATCGGGAGGCCCTTGGGCCATAGAAGCGATCCATCGGCCGCATAGAAGCTCGGGTCCATCCTGGCAGGATCGATCACGTCACGGACATCGACGGGAATGCGCGCGAACTCCGCCATGCCAAGGAGACGGCCACGTTCATGCTCGGCGGTCGGTTCGCCCTGGGTCCCAACGAACACGATGAGGTCGCCCGGCGACGATCCGGTGATGAGGGCGTCCCTGTTTCCGGCCTTGCCAAAGGCGATGACGGGATGCCTCTCGGGATCGAAGCCGTAGAACCGCTTGGCGAAGACGCGCATGATTTCCGCCTATGCTGCCAAGGCCGTCGCGAACACCTGATCGAGATCGCTGTCCGACACGGGCGGCATCAGCAAATTACGGGACATTCTCCGCTTCCCGTCCAGAAGTCTATCCAACGTCACGTCAAAAGTCTTATCCCCGAGCGCCGGGTGGACGGCCATCGGGACGTGGATGGTCACGGGGCGCTCCTGGCCGATCCGATAGACGCGGTCGTTGCACTGATCCTCGACGGCCGGGTTCCACCAACGGCTGAGATGGATCACGTGGTTCGCCGCCGTTATCGTCAAGCCCACGCCCGCGGCCTTCGGAGACAGGATCATCGCGTCGAAGCCGCGACGCCTCGCCTGGAAATCATCGACCATGTCCTGGCGCCGATGACCGGGGGTGTCGCCGTTGATGATGAGCGGTCGCTCCATGCCGAACATCGTCGACATGGCGTTCGCCATCTGCGCCTGCATGCTCCGCTGCTCGACGAAGATCAGCCCCTTCTCACCGAGACGCTCCAGTTCGCGGAGCACCTCGAAGGATTTTCCCAGCCGGGCTGACCTGGCGATCCACGCCTCGCAGCCGGCCACGGACAGAAGATCGTCCGAGAGTGCGTCCCCCGGGTAAAGCGATATGCCTCGGAGATTCTGGATGACTTCGAGCATGGCACCGCGAGCCCGCGGACCTTCCATGCCGAGGGCCTTGGCAACGACGTCGCCGTAAGCCTTCGCCTGCACGTCCGGCATGACTGTCCGGTAGGGCGTGACGGTCTTGGTCGGCAGGCCCTCCAGGACGTCGTCCTTCATCCGGCGCAGCATGATCGCCGGCGCGCCGTCCAGAGGCTTCATCATCCGGTCCGAAAGGTCCCGGTAGCGGTCGATGTCGCCGCTCTTGTACGTGTTCGAGAACGTCTTCAGGTCTCGGAGGAAGCCGGGGAAAACCCGGTCCATGATCGACCAAAGATCCTCGATCCGGTTCTCGATTGGCGTGCCGGTCAGGCCGAGCACGAAATCGGCGTTCACGGCCTTCGCGGCCCAGGTGTTGAGCGTCCCCGGGTCCTTCACCTTCTGCATCTCGTCGAAGAGCACCGCCGAGAAGCCGACCCGCGCGAACGATACATGGTTGTCGGCGAGCGTTTCATAGGTCGTCAGGACCCAGTCCTGCTTCTCCAAAAGCCTCCAGTTCAGCGTCTCGCCTTGGTCTCGCGCGGCCTGATCCGGGTTTCGGAACTTGCGTATGCTAGAACCGAAGACGTCGGCGCGGTTCTCACCCAAAGCGTTCGGTGCAAGGTGCTTCTCGGCCTCCTTGATCCAGTTCTGGAGGAGGGACGTCGGCGCGACGATGAGAAGGGGGCCCTTGGGGACGCCCGCGGCCGCCTTGGCCCTGGCCGCTTTCCGGTTCGCCTTCATCCAGGCGAGGAAGGCCAAGCCCTGGTAGCTCTTCCCAAGTCCCATGTCGTCGGCCAGCAGGACACCAGGCCAGCCGGCCTTCCAAGCCCCGACGAGCCAGTCGAAGCCTTCGACCTGGTGCGGCTTGAAGCTCGTTCGCCCCATGCGGTCCGTCGGCAGACCATCGCCGATCACTGTCGGCCGCGGCTTGCGCGTCACCTCGAACGTGACGTCCTCGAAGTTGGTCTCGATCTTGACCACTACCGGCTCGCGCGGACCCGCCGTACCGGCGGCCGACGTGCTGACGGCCGGCTCGTCATCGTCGGCAGGCTGCACGCTCTCATCGACGGGCTGCCGTTCGTGGATGACGTCGGCGACCTGTCGGAGGATATCCCGTGCCACCGGCACCGGTAGCTCGCCGTCACCGCAGGCGACCCGCTCCCGGCCTTCGACTTCGGCCTTGGGGACGTCGGTGGCGAGCTGCCGCGCGTCCTTCAGGGTGATCTCGGAAGGACGACCTTCAACCACCACCGGGAACTTCTCGGGCAGCCATTCCGTGCTGGCCTTCGACAGCCAAGAAAGCTCTGGCTTCTCCCAGACGCCCAGCCCGATCACACGGTCAGAATACTGCTTCGTCTCGACGAAGAGCGCCGATACCGTCGGGTCACCGGGATCGAGGCCGAGATCCAGGGCGATCTGCGTCCTCGGGTTCTTCACGAAGGCGCGCTTGCGGTCCTCCGGGGCGGTTCGCATGGTCCGGACGACTTCGAGCGCCTTCTGCAGGCCCGGATCCACCAGGAGGTACGTACTCCGGCGTAGGTTGTAGGCCCGCCTCACGCCGGCGGCGGTCTCGAACGTCCGTTCGAAGGCACTTTGGTCGGCATGGGCGAGCAGGGTCGAGGTCTCGACGTCAATCAGTTCATCGAAGGCCCCGCCCGCGACGTCGGCATCCTCCTCGATCACGGGGGCGTCGTCTTCGAGCGAACGGGCCCGTTCCCGGCTCATGAGCACGGGCACGAAATCGATCGCGTCACCCTTCCGCGTGACGTCCAGGGCGAAGGATCCCGCCTGGAAGACGGTCAGGCCCTTCGTGTAGCTGTCCGCCTTAACGGAATCCGGGTTCACGACCGCGAGCGCCGAGGTGACCTCGCTCCATCGCGCGACCCTGGCGTCGATGTCCTGGCCGGAAGTCGAGTTGTAGCCTTCGATGGCTTCGAGCAGTCGATAGAGCGGGGCGGTCAGTCGGCCCGACCGTTCGCCCCAACGGATCTCGATCCCGGATCGGGTCGGCGTGATCCGGCCGTAAGACGTCTCGCGCCACTCGGTATCGATGCGGCTCTTCTCGTCGCTGATGGCGCCCCGGAAAGAGATGTCCACGATCAACGGGGCGATCTCCGGCATCCCCATCATCGAAGCCAGACCGGATGGCAGGTCGGCAGCGGCGGAGTTGCCGACGATGAGGGTGTCACCCTTCCATTCGGCCTGACCCTCCGCAACCAGAGGAAGAAGCCGCCGAACGGCTTGCGCCAACGGCTCAGGAACGCTTGCCCACTCGGCAGCCGGTCTGATGCTGGCCTTGCCGAAAAGGGGGATCCTGACCCGTGGGGGCTCGACCAGGGTGACCTCGACATGGTCGGGGCGGCACTCGGTCCGAAGCTTCAGCACCATCTCACACCCTGTACTCCGACTCCATCACGCGCACGTTCGTGAGGAGGAAGATCTCGTTCGCGACCTTCACCTGCCAATTGTAGCCCTCGGACCCGGCGTGCGTGATCTCCGCCACCTTGAACTGCGGGGTGCTCTGCCGGCCCACGCGGACCTCGTCCGTATCGTACAGGGACTTGCTCAGGGCCGGGGCCGTCGGATCGGCCCTGTCGTGCCAGATGTTGCAGCGGCCGTTGTGGCTCCACTCGGCGACAACGCCTCGACCGACCTTGAGGAGCAGTACGGCATGGCCGCGTTCGATTGGCTTGCGGCCGCCGCTCGTCCAACGCGCGTAGGGTGCCTTCACGTCGAATAGACGCTTGGCCGTCCGGTCCCCGACTTCATCGAAGACGACCCAGGCATCGTCGATGAGGCCGCGCCTATGGACGGCCTCCCAGAAGGCGCGGCGATACCGCCACTGGAAGTCGTAGGCACCCTGGTCGACGACATCGAGGAATTGCCGCAGGGAGAGCGCCGTCAGCCATTTCAGAACGGTCGGCTTGCTGGTCATCGGCTGCCAGCGCGCCTGCTTCAGGCGGGGGTCCCCGAACCGGGCGACGAGGAACTTCAGGGTGGCGTCCATCGCCGTGCGGTCCACGTCGACATCGGCCAGCGGCAGCACCAGGGCGTCGACGTAGGTCCCGCGCCGATGCTCGAAGATGACCGACCCGTCCTGCCTCGTGCCCCAAGCCTGGATTGACGCGAGCCTCGCCTGGGGGCTGAGCGACCTGTCCGTCCTCAGCCGGTCCAGGCCGGCCAGGAAGGCGGCTTCCGCCAGGCCGGCCTCGGCGCCGAGGTTCTGGATCCCGAAATCGGCCAAGACCCGGCTCGGGGAGATCTTCCGGTCGAGCGCGATGCCGGCAATCGTGCGGGGCGCGGTCCGAGGGTCGAACAGATTGAGGTAGCGGGCAGCCTCGGTGAGCGGCCCGGTCATGCGGGACGCGAGGTCGCGAAGGGTGGCGGCGATATCGTTGAGCGCGGAGGTGGGTCGGTCCGCCTCGCTCGGGTCGAAGCGCACGATGTACGCGGACGCCAGGCGCCTGAAGGTGGACTTGCGAGATGCCGTCCGCACGTGGGCGAGAAACCTGGCAAGGACGGTGGGCTCTCGGACCAGCGGCCTCTTGCCGTCCCACAGGCACCACGGGGCGAGGTTTACGTCCCTGCGCTCGGGGACAGCGCCCGCGGAGAAGGCTTGGATGATCCGCGTGGCGATCTGGTCGAGATCCGGCGGCGGTGCCGGCTCGACCTCGATGGTGGGGGCCGGGATCTCCTGGGCGACCACCGCCAGCGCTGCCGTCGTCGGCAACGCCGGAAACGTCGACGGCCGGGTGCGGATCTCCGCGATGGCGCTCTTCACTTGCATGCGGCGATGCTGTCCTGGCTGATCGCCGCCAAGCGGCTGATCTGCGCCTTCACCTCGTCGTTGAGGGCGATGATGTCCCTGAGGTTGATCGTCGTGTCGGCATCCATCACGAAACGGAGGTCGATGCGGCGGTTCTTCTCCCAAGCCTCGCGGTCCTCGCCGGAGGCGATAGGCCGGGTCGACGAGTACCCCGATACGGACACGATCTGCTCCCCGCGCCGGTTGCGGAAGTCCCGCAGATCGGGCGACCCCGCCGTCATCTCGCGGTAGGTCGCTGTCGCGCGCTCGGTGGACAGCAGCCAGTTTCGACGGTCACGCTCGGCGAGGTCCGGGACGCCGGTCGTGTCGGTGTGCCCCTCGATGAAGATGGTCTCCAGCGAGGCGCCCTGGAACTTGCCGCACGCTTCCGTACGACCCTGCTTGCAGGCGGCGTACTCGGCCACGACGTCGGTGAGGACGCGGCCGATGCGGGTCAGGGCGTCGCGCGCACGGGCGTCGAGATCGGATCGGTTTGGGGCGAACCTAACGGCGTCCTCGGTCAGTCGGAGCACCCCGTTACGCTCGTCCACCTGTACCGCCAGCCCCTGCGCGATCAGGCGCTTGCTGATGTCGGTGAGCAGGCGGCGGCGTTGATCCGCGGCGAGTTCCAGCGCCTCGATCTGGTTGCGCACGTCGCCCTGGATCTTGTTGACCTTGTCGTTGATGTCGGCGCTGAGAGCCGCGTTCTTGGTTAGCAGCTCCGTCAGGCAGTCCTTGATCCGCTTGGAGTCGTCGTCGCCCTTTCGGTAGTTCAGGGCGAAGACCATCAGCATGATGATGAAAATGAACAGCATGCCGACCATCATGTCGGTCATGGAGATGAAGTAGTTCTCGGACTCTTCGACCTGTTCCTCTGTGGTGCTGAGCATGGCTTGGCCTTACGCGTCCTCGGCGGCCATCTTCTGCACCCTCGCGAGGAAGGTATCGAACGTTTCGGAGAGGTCGTCGGTGTTCTCCGCCAATGAGCCGGCGATGGCTTGCAGCCGCTGGACGGCGAGGCTGCAGCCCTCGTCGATCTTGACCGCGAACGAGGCGATGCTCTCCTGCTGCTTGGCCGTCTCGGAGGCGAGGGCTCGGACCGCGTCCGAAAGAGCCTGGTCGACCGTGCCGAACCGTTCCTCGTAAGACCGCCAAGCCGTCTCGACCGCCTGGTGGCCTTGCTCCAAGCGGTCAGCAAGCGACTTGGCAGCGTCCTGACCGAGCCTGAGCCCTTCGACCGCACCGCGTGTCGCCTCCTCCATCGCCCTGGTCGATACGGCAATCCTTTCCGAAGCCTGCAGCAGGGGCGTCGAGGCGGCCGTGACGTCGCTCGCGACCCTCCCGAACGCGACCGATGCCTCGTTCGTCCGGTCCACCGTCTCCCTCGCGGCGGCCGTCTGGGAGGCGAAGGCCTGCTCGGACGAGCGCAGGGCGGCCGACATCCTGTCGACGTCCGCACCGAACTTCTCGACGGTTTCCGTAAAGCCGGACTTGATCGCCTGGGCAGTCTCGGCGGCGGCCTTGCCCGCGGCTGCCACGGTCTGTGCCGTGGCCTCGCGGGACCGCGCGGCGGCGGCCTCGGCCTCGCGGCCGATCTGGTCCTGGATGGCCGCGACGGTCTCTCGGAACGAGCCCATCTGCCGCTCCACCTGATCCAGCATGCCCGTCATGCTGTCGCGCACGGCTGTGGTCGCCATCCGTCCCGCTTCGGCCATGTCGCGGTCCAGGCGTTCCCGGGTCGCGTCCGCCGAGACCGCGAGCGACCTGAGAAGGCTCTCGATGGTCTCCCGGCTCGCCTGATTGTTCGCCTGGAACTGGTTGCCGGCATCCGAGATGAGGCCGGCCAGGCGCTCGGTGGCTTCGGACATCCGCCGCGCGAAGTCCTGCCCTGAACCGGCCAAGTCGGACTTGACCGCGCCGAGCGCGTCCTTGGTCTGCGCGAGCGTGGCAGAAAGGTCCTTGAGCTCGTTTCCGGCCCCGCCATGGAGGGCGTCCATGAACTTGTTCATGAGGCCCTCGGTGCCGGTACGGCTGTTGTCTTCCAGCTTTCCGACGGTCGCCTGCAACTGGTCGGCCAGCGGCGTCACCGCCCGGCCCACGGCGGCCTCCAACGCCGGACCGATGACCTGGCCGAGGCGGTCGAAGAACTGGGCATCGTTGATGTTCTTGAGTTGCTCGACCTGCTCACGGTTCGAGGCGGCGAGCTGCGTCAGCACGTACTGGGGTGCCAGGAAGTGGGTGCGGTCCTCGATGCGATGGCAGAACCGGTCGAAGCCCGTCTCGATGATGATCGAGTAGACCTTGAAGACGAGCGCGAGGAACAGCGACGAGAAGAGGCCTGCGATGGAGGTCGAGAACTTGAACGTCGCCGCGTCGAGGAGCTCGCGCAGCGACTGCGTCATCCCCTCCGGCGAGCCGGCCACGCCCGCCGCCGCCTTCGACAACGCGATGACGAGGCCGACGAAGGTGAGGAGCAGCCCGAGCCCGACGAAGTAGCCGGGGACAGTGGGCATGAGCTTCATGCCCATCAGGCGCTCGCGGACGACGGACGGGCCGAAGAACGAGGCCGGCCTCATCGTGCGGATCACGACCTGATCGCGCATGCACGTCTTGGCGAACTCCTGCCAGGCGTGCCCAACGAGGCCATGGCGAGACAGTCTCTGGTTGATGCGGTCGAAGTTGGCCAGGAATGCCTTCTCGTCAGGGGCGTCGGCCCCGAACTGCTTCCGGGCCAACCGGAGCGATATCCGGATCGCCAGGACGTGGGCGATCAGCGAGGCGAACGCCAGCCCGACGGCCGTCGAGACGATGGCGCAGGCCAGGGCGAAGGCGAACTCAGGGTGCCCGACGTTGGCGAAGTCACCGCGCCCGATCTCGCCCCCGACCGCACCGACGAGCGCGAGGTTCGACCGGCTCGACAGAACGGGAAGGAAATAGGACCCGGTGTATCCGATGACGAACAGGCCCCAGAACAGGGGGAACCGAACAAGAGGTGTCCAAACCACCGGCCTCATCGCCACACATACCCCGCCTCAGTCGGCCGCGTGTTCGTCACGGTTCACCGACGTTCTCTTCTCGATCCATTGGCGCACCGCCTCCTCCACGATGGCGGAGGCGGTCGTTTCGTCGTCCACCGCGAGCTTCTTCAGGTCCTTGATGAGCTCCGGAGGCAGGTAGACGAGAAGCTGCCGCCGGCCGTCGGCGCGGACGCGTGATGCCTCTGTGTTGCCCATCGTCCGCTTCGACCCAAAGTCCGGATAGCCAGATAGCCGGATAGCGCCCGCTCAGAATCCCACGCGATTCGAAGCTTTGCAATTCGAATCCTTGGATTCCGCAACCAGAAAGCGAACGGCCGAGTGGTGCGCCTTGGCGTGTCAGTCGAAAAGCGTTGCCGGTGCTGGCCGATCAGAGAGGTATTTCAGCTTGGTGAGGCGCACCCGTGCAGCGTCTCGCGATACGGCGAAGGCGTCGGTGACGGCGGCAATCAGAATATTGGCAGGCTCTGATCCTACCAGGAAGGGAGCGAGTTTTCCGCTCGCGATCACGAGAGGCCGGAGTATTCCGTTGAGCGTCTCACGGGGCATCAGGAAAGCGCCGCTGGCGTAGGACGCCTGCCACTCCATCCAATCAGAATGGGGGGCGTCCACCATCGTGTCGCGTTTGCAGACGACGCGAGCGCCTGCCCGGTCGGTGAACAGGTCACCTGACGCAAACCGCATTTGAAAAACTTCGTCGTGAAAGACGGCATGACCTAGTTCGTGGGCGAGCGTCGTTCGGTAGCGATTTTCCCGTGAGGCGCTTTCGGAGAGCGTTCCGGATACCTTGATTTCAGGTTGCTTTCCGACGGCGAAATTTGTGACGCCTTCGACGTCAAACCCGTCATCGGTCAGGTCGGCATATACATCGAGATCAGAAACATTTTGTTCGACCAGCACGAAGAGTTCGTCTGTAGTCAGCGGGAAGCGGATGCGGCCCACCCTGTCTTCCAGAAAACGACGAACGATGACCTCGCAAGCTTGGTCGAGGTCTCTCTCCAGATAATACGGACGCGTGCCGAACCGCCCCGTCCTGTCTGTCACCCAAGAGACCATCCTGAGCGTTTACTTGGATGTTCGACGGAATGCACTAAACATTTGCACGACATCCTCTCGTGGAATGTTTGCCTTCCTGACGTCAGATGGCAATATGCCCGATAGGTAAAAAAGATAGTCTGCCTCGACCTTCAAAGCCTCAGAGAATTGACTAATGATGTGGTCAGATGTTGGCTGCCTTCTATCTCTTTCAATATCATTTAAATATTGTGGCGTGATCGGCCGATCATCATCCTCCTTCTGGATCATGCTAGCCAATTCCTTTTGGCTTATGCCAAGCTGCTTTCTGCGGGCAGCAATATAGGAGCCAAAGGTCGAAGACATTGTCGATCTGCCATTGTCAGCCAATTCGCGGATCAGCGTACCACCGACTGATTCGGTCGGGTACCCATCCGCAAAGGTATGGTGAATGTGGGCGTTCTCTCAACGGCGCATGCGTCCGGCAGGGCCATGCTAGGCGCGTCCGGGTCCGTCGGTCACTGAAGCGGGCAGACCTGCATGGTGCCGCAACAGGTCATGCCACGGCTCTTCGCGTCAGCCACGAATTGGGACAGCTCCTTCTTGCGGAGCCTCTCCTGTCGCAACACGCCAACGACGTCATCGCGGTGCGGGCAGTTTCGCCTCAAGACAGCGTGCCCATCCCGGCGTCTGCGGCCGCACGGGCACGGACAACGGCCGTTTCGGAGACGGTCGCCCGTCTTTCTCAAGAGCGGATCAAGGAAGGCCAGAACCGAAGTGTCGCCCTGCATGAAGGCTTCGTACGCGTCGACGAGGCCGGCCTTCTCGGCGTGATCCAAAGCCAGCTGATGGTGCAAGCCGGCGTCGCCATGCGACAGGGCGTGTTGCTCGGGCCAAAGTCCGGTCCGGGCTGCCGTTCGCTGCATGCGCAGGAAATCTTCCAGCCGGTTCCACCATCCCGCGGCCGATTGCGGATCCGTCACGGTCGTGTGCTGGCGCAGACCGAGGCAGAACCAGCCACCGCCCTCGATATGCCGCTCGAAGCAGCGAACGGGAAAGATCGTGCCCGGAGCGCGCTCACGCACCCGGACAGCCCCACCCACCTGCATCACCTCAAGCTCGACCCTCAACGCCGCCGTGGCGGCGTTGAGGGTGACGGTCGCCAAGCCGGTCATCCGGTGGATGGACGTGGCGTAAACCAGGAACCAGGCTGGCGCTTCCGCGACTGCCAGCCGAAAGGGGCTGTCAGCCGTTGCCATGGAAGCGATGCTCCGGCTCGGGGCGCCGGATGGCCGGGGCCGCAGCCGCCAACCTCGACACGGCCGGTGCCGACGGCGTCCCGAGCAGGGCATCGACGGCCTCGTAATCGAGGTTGGAGGCCTTGCCGGTGCGGAAGATCTGCTTCACGCGGGAATGGGCGACTTCCCTGGCGGCCGGACCGAGGCTCGTCTCGATACCCGAGCACTCCTGCTGCAGGGCCTCCGAGCCCGAAACCGCGCGGCTGGAGGCGCACCGGACGCTCCGGTCCCCTCGAATCCCGAGCCGCGTCACCGGCGTCGGTCCCAGTTCCAGGCCGATGGCGATGCCCAGGTCGGCGATGCCCGGCAGCATCGCCTGACACAGGTTGAACGACGAGCGGATGCCGCCCGCCATCCTGACAGCCGTCTCGACGGAGGCGGCCTTGTCGGTCTCGTAGCGCGAGCCCTCGGCAACGATGCCGTGCACGCAGTCGCCGATGAAGCGAACCTTCCTGCCGTTGAAGTCATCCTTCACGACCGCGGCGAGCTCGCCCCGGATGACGTGAAGGTTGGCCACCATCGGCGCGATCTGATGCGAGGCGATGCAGCGGTCCACGTATGCGGTGAAGCCGTCCAGATCGGCGAAGATCGACATCATCGGCATGCGCACCGAGTTGCTCGGCACCAAGAGGCCGAAATCGATGGTGCGGAGCGGGGGCTCGTGGTGGTGGAAGTGAAACACCGCCTCGGAGAGGTTCTCCATGAGCACCCGGTCGCTCTGCAACGCCCGGATGGCGGCGTCGACCTGGGCGCGGATAGGCTGGGTATCCTGCATCCAGGAGGGGCGCCCGAGCTTCTCGTTGAGGAACTGGATGCGGTCCCTCTCGGACAGGGCCATGGCGCGCTCCTGGAGCAACGAGCCGGTGCGGTTCTGACCGAGCACATCGCGGGCGTTGTCGCTGAGGAAGATCCCCGGCATGTCACCCGCCGCGATCTTGGCCGCGTAGTTCGCCGGTCGGCCCAGGAAGAGGGGTTCCGGCTCGTGCTTCCTGCCACTGCTGATGGCGACCGCCTTCCCGGTGTCGATGCCGATGCGAACGCGGGTGCTCAGCTTGGACTTGCCCAGGCGAGGAGCAGCCTCCTCAATAGTTTCCTTCAGCGCGTTCGCCATCGCGATGGCGCGGAGGACGCGCTGACGCTCGTCGCCGGGCGGCGTCACGACGACGGCGTGCAGGCGAGGGCCGTGGAAATCGACACGCTGCGCCTCATATTCGGTGACGATGCGGTCGGCCGCTGAGTAATGCAGGTGAAGGAACTGCATGAGGCGCCGGCTGGCTGCTTCGGTCTCGCGTCCGTCCTCAAGCATCGCGTCGTGATAGCCGATGAGGTTCACGTAGACGTGGACGCCATCGACGAGGATCGCTTTCCGATCCGGCACGCTGAAGATCGGTGCCTCGTCCCGGCCGAGGAGTTTTCCGCGAGCCGTCAGGTCGGCCCGTCGCCGGGTGAGGTAGCCCTGATCGAAATTCTCGACGACCACCGCCGCCTTCGGCACGGTGTTCATCAGGTTGGCGATGCGCGTGCGGCTGCGCGAGACGTCCCAGGCCATGGTCGGTCCTTCCTCAGTCGATGGAGAAGTGGGCGGGGTAGGCACGGTCATGCTTGGCCGGCATGGCGAACGGCTCGGTGCTGAACCGCGCTCGGCAATCGGCATCGAGACGGCCGAAAATCCGGTCGCTGATGCGCACGGAACCGTTCGGCTGTCCTTCCTTGGGCTTGTACTGCTCGAACCGGCTCGCCGTGTTCACCGTCTCGCCGATGATGGTGTAGGCGCTCCGTCCCGCCGCACCGAAATCGCCGATGATCGCCTCGCCGAGATGCAGGCCGATGCGCAGGCCCATCGGCAGGCCGTTGTCCGCCGCGACCTGGCCGACATCCCGCACCGCCGCCAGGGCGGCGTTCGCGGCGGCATTCGCGGCCTTGGCCAAACGGTCCTCGTCCGGGCAGGGCCAGAACGCCATCAGGCCGTCACCGAGGAACTTGTCGACCTGGCCGCCGGCGGCGTTGATCGCGCGGACCTGCGGCTCAACCATGAGTTCGAGCGCCGCCGCGGCCGCCGCGGGGTCGAGCCCCTCCGCATAGGCGGAGAACCCCGAGATGTCGCTGAACCAGACGACCATGCCCTTGTTGACCGGCTTGATCTTGGTCGCGGCCATCCGCATGGCGCCGAGAGCCGCCTGAACCCCGTCCGGGCAGACGAACCGCGAGACCATGCTCTCGATGTCCACGACCTCGCCGGTCAGCGCAGCCCGATGCACCACGGCTTCGTCGAGCTTGACGACGAGGGCGCCGCAGACGGCCTCCAGCCACATCGCCCTGCACTCGGGATCCAGGGCCTCCAGAACCGACCGGTCGATCCTCCACGCGGACGACCGCCGCAACGCGATGACGTCGGCTCCGCGCCGCGCCGGGCCGCCATCGGGGCGGGGTCTGAAGAAGGCCGCCTCACCGATGATGTCGCCGGGTCCGCGGCCGGCGAGCCTGTGCGTCGAGCGGATGCAGAACTCCCCCGTCTCGATGATCCACACGCAATGGGCTTCCTCGCCGGCCCGGCACAGGACCTGGTCCTCCCCGCACGAGACCAGGTTGAACTCGGTCACCAGCGCGGCTGCCAGCCGCTCCGGACGGGGAAGGTAGCGGCGCAGAAACTGATGCACGCCGGTCTCTTTTTCGGGGGTGGGGGCCATGCCGAATCCTCGAACTACGCTATTCAGCTTATCGCGCGATGAGCTGAGGTCAATTGCGCCTGTTCGCGGAGTCCCCTTCAAAACCGGCGCAGACCTACGCCAGCACGCCCGGCTCCCGTACGCTCAGCGTATCAAGGTGCGGTCCGTCACCATGCTTCGACGGCCAGGGATGGAATGAAGTTCGACCGTTCGTCGGCGTGACCCCTTGGATTGCAGACCACGCGCGTCAGCCCGACCCGATAGTCAGCAGCCCGGTGCACATGCCCGTGGACCCATAGCTCCGGCCCGCGGTCCAAGATCAGGTCTGTTAGGTCAGAAGCGTAGCACCAGGATAGATCAGTATGCGGATCCCGTAGGCTGGCAGGGTGCGGGGCGTGGTGGGTCACGACCACGGTCGGACCATCATGAGGCCGGGCGAGCTCGTCCTCGATGAAGGCCCGCGTCGTCCGGTGCGTCGCGAGCACCTCACCCGGCTCGATCCTGTTCCGGGAGCAGGGCCCCTTCCTGATTCAGCGGTAGTCCATCATTCCGTAGCGCCCCTGGGCGGTCCGGAATGCATGCGTGAGCCCGAAGGAGCCCAGGCGGAAATCTGTCATCAAGGTGCCGCCGAGGAATCTCGTGCCGTTGATCAAGACGGTGTCGTCGATAAGCATGTGAATGCCGAGCGCCGCCGCTCGGTCCCGCCCGCGCTCCAACTGGTCGTAGATCGTGTAGCGATCTTCGCCACCGTTCCACCAACTATCGTGGTTGCCCGGGGTGTAGATCGCGGGTCGCCGGGCAGGCGCTCTGCGAGCCATTCCAGGGACCGGGTCAGGGGCATGTGGATGTCGCCGGCGACCACGGCCACGTCGAAGCCCCCGGGAGGAGCGTGCGCTGCAGGGTCCCAGGAGTTCCCTAGCCACTCCTGGTGGAAGTCACTGAAGACCTACAATCTAGGCGGTGATGCAGGTCTCGGGGGATCGACGTGGGGTGGCATTGGAGCCTCGCAAGGACGCGGAGGCTCGGCATGCGGCGCGACACTCCGGGATTAATCGGTGGCGTGCGGCGGCGGGCATTTCACTGTGAAAGGTCTCTCTAATTCAGCTCGTGATCGCCTGGGCGAAGTCACAAGGCAACATGTGGCGAAGGTCAGTACCAGTTCCGTCCACTGTGGAGAGAAACATCTGCGAGCGGAGACCGGAACTGGACTACGGGGAAACCTGAGGCCTCCAAAAACGCGCCAAAGGACAACAAGGCCGCCCCATGGAAAGGGCGGCCTTGTTGTCGAACCGCTCATCACACCGCCTCAGACACCTGTGCTGAAGCGGGACTTAGGGCTCAAGAGCGGATCATTGCGACAGGGATCAAACATGGGGCTCAGCTTGCGTCAGCATCAGCAGCGCCACGCCCGCTTCGCAACTTGATGCAGACCTTCAGTGGTATGATGTCGAAGGTGCTGCGGACGTAACTCTTAGCCCACCAAGTGAGCCGCGCTGAACGTCCGCTTGCTCGCGATGTGAGCCTTACAGCGGACAGGCCGCTTACTGCCAACTCCAGTCGCGGTAGTCGACGCTTCTGATGACTGGGTTGGGTGGATTGCAGCTGTTCCGGTTTGGGAAGCGGGTCCGACGGAAGCAGACCCTCGGCAATTGGCTGGAAATGGCCGAAAGCTGCCGGCTTACTTCTGAGACAAGCCGCCGGAAAAGCGGACGGCCTCCTACCGACCCAACTCAGTCGTTCACGCGCGGCTGAGCGCCTCCCGTAAGCGGACACGGCCGCGGAAGGACGTAAAATTCACGTGCGGGTCTCGAAAATTGCTTCGTCAAGTCGCGCGATCAGGGCAGGTACGCCCGCAATGTCGGCTTATGACAGCCTACCGCCTGTCGTCTCCAAAGTCGGCTTAGCCCATCAGCCGGTGGGTGTTGTCCGCGACGAGCTCCCGGTAGCGCGCGATGACGTCTCCCTGGCTGCCGCCCGCCATCAGGGTGTTGGCGGCCTCCATCGCGGCCACGACCTTCTCGCCGACCATCGAGACCATCTCGGCTTGGCCCTCGGCGCCGCCCCAGGCGATCCGCACGAGCCGCAACTCGATGACCTTCTATGCCTCCACAGCGAGGAGGAATGCGGCATAGAACGGGTCCAGCATAACGGCTCCGGTTGGACGATCGCATCCGACAACGCTCCGAGGGGAGCCTAGTCACTGCGGACGATGACGCAGACCGGGGCCGTCTCCATCACATTGAAGTGCGCCCCCTCCGTCGGCCCGCCCGCAAATTCCCGCAATCGCGCCCCATGCGGTGGCCACGGACCCGCGGGCAGACGATGCCCGCGTCCCTCGCTTCCGGCCAAGGTCGCATGCCAGTTGCGTCGAAAGGCAGCCGCGAGCGGCCGGCGTAGTCACGGAAACCATGACCCAGTACCTCGTCAGGCGCGCCAACCTCCTCGTGCTCGGCGTCCTTATGGCCATTGTCGCCCTGGTCGGCGCGGTGACCTGGGAGCGCCTCAATGCCTCGCGCGCGGCCCGGGAGTGGTCGCAGCACAGCTACCGCGTCCTCAGCACCACCAAGGATCTCGCCATCGCGCTGCGCGACGCCGAGCGCGGCCAGCGCGGTTACGTCCTCACCGGCCGGGACGAGTACCTCGGCCCCTACGACGCTGCCCGTGACCGGCTGGGCCTGCTGCAGGGCGAGTTGCAGAAGCTGACCGCCGACAACCCCGCGCAGCAGGAGCGCATCCGCGCCCTGGCGCCGGCCATCCAGCACAAGCTGGAAGAGCTCGCCCAGACCCTGCAAGCGCGCCGCGACGGCGGGCTGGAGAACGCCTTGCGCATCGTCAACGGTGACGCCGGCCGCAACCACATGCGGGACGCCGAGGCCCTGCTCGACGGCATGCTCGGCGACGAGCAGCGGCTGCTCGACGAGCGCCTCGCCCAGAACGACGCCCGGGCCGCCTGGGTGCGCTGGATGGTCATCGTCGGATCGGCGCTGGCGGTCCTGACCCTGCTCTGGGCCGCTCGCCTCCTGAACCGGGCGTGGTCGCGCTCCTACGCGACCGAGGCCGAGCAGCGGGCCCTGGCGCTGCGCCTTCGCACCACCATAGATAGCCTCAGCCAGGGCGTCGCGGTGTTCGGCCCCGACCGCAGGCTTGCGAACTGGAACGAGTGCTTCCAGGCGTTGCTCGACCTGCCGAAGGCCATGCTCCGGCCGGGCACCGCCTACGGCGCCTTCGTCGAGCATACCGGCGAACCCGGCCGCCCCGCCCTGGAGACCGAAGATCAAGTCCGCCACGGCAGCCGGAATCCCCGCGAGGCGGTCACTTACGAGCGCGAGCGCGCCGACGGGCATCACCTTGAGATCCGCCGGACGCCGATGCCCGACGGCGGCTTCGTCCTGACCATTTCGGACATGACCAAGCGCGCCCAGGCCGAGGCCGTGCTGCGCGAGGCCCAGAAGATGCAGGCGGTCGGGCAACTGACCGGCGGCATCGCGCACGATTTCAACAACCTGCTGCAGGTCATCCTCGGGAACCTGGATTTCGTCCGGGCCAAGCTCGACGGCGACGCCAGGCTGCAGCAGCGGATCGAGCGCGCGGCCTGGGCTGCCCAGCGCGGCGCGACCCTGACGGGCCAACTCCTCGCCTTCGCGCGCAAGCAGCCGCTCGCCCCGGCGCCAGTCGACCTCGCGGCGACGATGCCGGACCTGATCCCGCTCCTGCGGCGCACGCTCGGCGAGCACATCGAGGTCCGCTACGTCGAGACCGCCGGTCTGTGGCCGGCGATGGCCGATCCGGCCCAACTGGAAAGCGCCGTCCTCAACCTCGCCCTGAACGCCCGGGATGCGATGCCGGGCGGCGGCCGGCTGACCATCGAGCTCGGCAACAAGGTCCTCGACGAAGCCTACGCCCGGGACAACGCCGAGATCACGCCCGGCGACTACGCCATGGTGGCGGTCTCCGACACCGGCCACGGCATGACGCCGGAGGTGGTGGCGCGGGTGTTCGAGCCGTTCTTCACAACCAAGCCCGACGGCAAGGGCACCGGGCTCGGCCTCGCCATGGTGTTCGGCTTCGTCAAGCAGTCGGGCGGGCACGTGAAGATCTACTCGGAGCCCGGCGAGGGCACGACCGTGAAGATCTACCTGCCCCGCGCGGTCGGTGCCGTGGCCGCCGCGCCGCTCACGGGCGCGCCCGTCGAATTGCCCCGCGGCTCGGCCACGGTGCTGGTCGTCGAGGACGAGGCGGGGGTGCGCGAGATCGCCTGCGCGATCCTCTCCGACCTCGGCTACCGGGTGCTGGAAGCCGTTGACGGCGAGGACGCGCTCCGGGTGTTCGGGACCAACGCGGCGTCCGTCGACCTGCTGCTGACCGACGTGGTCCTCCCGGGCAAGGTCCGCGGGCGCGAGCTCGCGGAACGGGTGCAGGCCCTGCGCCCCGAGGTGCGGGTGCTGTTCATGTCCGGCTACACGGAGAACAGCATCGTGCACCACGGCCGGCTCGACGACGGCGTGCACCTCGTGGGCAAGCCGTTCAAGCGCGAGCAGCTCGCCCGCAAGGTCGCCGAGGTCCTGGGAAGTGTCGCAGCGGCGAAGGAGGCTGCGAACGTCGTGCCTTTGCGCCCGCTGAGGGACGCAAGTTCCTGATGCCCGGAGGTTGTCGCTAGCCCCCATTGATCGGCTCAGGAGGCAGGGGCGCCGGTGACTCGCTCGGAGAATTGTCTTCCGGCGGGACCGGGTCCGGCGGCGGATCGCCGATGGGCGGCAACGGTTCACCTCCCGGACGTGGCGTGTCGGACTACATGGCATCCACCGTCTGTCCACCCCGTGAGCGATAGGTCACGTCCACGCGCGGATGGGCTGACCAAACCATCGGGTCACCGCAAGCGAGGTCACTTGCGATTGCGGACGCATTCGCGGCGGCGTCAAGCGGCCCTGAAACTTTTCTCCCGCCGAGCCCCGTAGGACCCTGCGACGTCCCTGGAGGGGCGCAGTATCAGGGAGACACCATGTCCAAGACCCTTCTACGCCTCGCACTCGGCCTCAGCCTCGTCGCAGTCGCCGCGCCGGCGCTCGCCAAGAACCCGATGGTCGGCGGCGCGCCGATGTACGCGAGCAAGACCATCGTCGAGAACGCGGTCAACTCCAAAGACCACACCACCCTGGTCGCCGCCGTGAAGGCCGCCGGCCTCGTCGACACCCTTTCGGGCCCAGGTCCCTTCACGGTGTTCGCGCCCACCAACGCCGCCTTCGCGAAGTTGCCGCCGGGTACGGTTGAAAACCTTGTGCAGCCGCAGAACAAGGCGACGCTGACGAAGATCCTGACCTACCACGTCGTCCCGGGCGTCTACACCGCCAAGGACCTGATGGCGCTCGCCAAGAAGCCCGAGGGACAGAACCAACTCACCACCGTCGAGGGCGAACCGCTCGCCGTCTCGGCCAGGGGCAAAAAGGTCTACGTCACCGACGTGAAGGGCAACACCGTTCCGGTGACCATCCCGAACGTCATGCAGTCGAACGGCGTCATCCACGTCATCAGCGGCGTGCTGATGCCCTGATCGCGGGGGAGCGGGCATCGGCGGAAGCCGAAGCCCGCCTCATTCCCGCAGGAGCTTGCCCGAATAGACGACCGGGCCGGTCGGCGCACCGGTCGGCGAGCCGCCCTTTGGCTCAACCGATACCGCGAGGGTCGCACCCTCCGCACCGGCACGGAGGGCGGCCGGCACGGGCAGGCGTGCCGCCGGGTCGGTGACGAGGCCCAGCGAGCGCGGCGCGGCATTCGCCCGCACGAACCAGAGCTCCAGGCTGCGGTCCGGCGGCGTCTCCGCCGAGAGACTGCGGACCTGCACGGTGCCGCCGTCGAGATCGACGCGCACGATCAGCGCCGGCAGGGTCCCGCCGCGGTCGACCACGGCCAGGTACTGCCGGTCGGTGGTGGAAGGCCGCGGCCCGACCGCGAGCCAGAGGGCCAGGCCGGCCGCGAGCGCAGTCGCAGCCCCCGCGGCGAGCCGCCAGATCCGCAGCCCGCGCTCCAGCCTGCGGACGGTCGCGCCACCGGCATCGAAGACGGGTGAGTGTGCCGTCCCGATCCTGGCCTCGATTGCATCCCATACATCGGGCGCGGGCTTGACCAATGGGGCCGTCGCCGTGAGAGGAGCGAGTCGCGCCTCCCAATCGGCCACCGCCGCGCGAAGGGAAGCGTCCCGCTCCATCGCCAAGGCGAAGGCGACGCGCTCGTCGGCGGCCAAGGTCCCGAGGACGTACTCCCCAGCCGCGCCGCTGGGATCCTCCGCCCAGAAGGGCGCGGCGCCCGTGCCAGCATCGCCGCTCATGTCGCCTCCAGGCAGCCGCGGAGGCTCATGAGGCCGCGGCGCAGCCACGTCTTGACCGTGTTGACGGGGCGGTCGTGCCGTGCCGCCAATTCCTCGCGTGACCAGCCCTCGCAATAGGCGAGGACGAGGCAGTCGCGCTGGGCGGGCTCGACGGCTTCGAGGCAATGCGCGAGGGCGTCACGGCGGGCGAGGTCCGCCTCGCCGTCGCTTGCATCGGTAAGGCGTTCGAACCAGTCCTCATCGGCTTGGGTCAGGCGGGTAGCTTGGTCCTGCCGAAGGCGGTCGATGGCCTTGTGCCGGGCGATGGCGCCGAGCCATGCGGTCGCGGGCCCGGTCCTCGGATCATAGGTGCCTGCACGCTGCCATATGCGCACGAACACCTCCTGCAACGCATCCTCGGCCGCGCCCCTGTCCCTCAGGATACGAAGGATGATCCCGAGAAGTTTCGGGGCGGCGGCGTCATAGAGCGCGCGCAGGGCCATGCGGTCGCCCGTGGCCACGGCCGCGATCAGCCGCGCGAGGTCCGCGTTGGCAGGAGTCCCCACGTTCAGCACGGTTCCTCCCTTGCCGCGGGAAAGCAAATTCCGGCGGACTCCGGCGCATCGGCCGATTCAGGACATACCTATGGCACGGCTTCGTCCGCAGGGCACGTGCGAGCCGTCAGAAGGGTTCGCGCGGCGCCCGCCATCGGCCGCGATACCCTCTCACCGCCGCTCGCCTTTTGCCGGCCCAAGCACGGCTTGACGAAGAGTGTCTACGGCGTGCCCGCCATCAAAGCCGGGTGGTCAGGTTCGTAAGCCAAGCCGGCGAGGCGTTGACCAAGATGGTCTCCGCGGCCTTGTCGTAGCCCGTGGCGATCATCAGGCCGGTGGCCACGAGGATGGCGCCCAGGGCGACCTTCAGCCCCTTGCCGAGCCCCATCATCCGGTCGCGCCAGCGCATCAGCACCTCGCGCGAGAGCGCGCCGAGGAGCAGGAGCGGCAGGGCGGTGCCGAGACCGAACAGGAGCATCGTAAGCGCCACCGTGCCCAGGTCCCGCCCCTGAGAGGCGAGGAGGGAGGCGGCCCCGAGGGTCGGCCCGACGCAGGGGCTCCAGACCGCCCCGAGCAGCAGCCCGACCCCGAACTGCCCAAGGAGCCCGGCGGTCGAGAAACCGCCGAACCGGCCCTCGGTCCAGTTGCTCACCGGACCGGCGGCGACGGCGAACCGGGTCTGGGCAGCCGGAACCATCAGGACGAGCCCGATCAGGACTAACATAATGGCCGCGACAGTGCGGAAGACATCGCCGTCGAGGCCGATGGCGAAGCCCACGGTCGCCACAAACAGCCCGATGGCCACGAAGGACAGCGCGAGGCCGGCGGCAAGGGCTGCGGGGCCGAGCCGGTGCTCCGATGCCGCGGCACCAAGCACCAGAGGCAGCAAGGGCAGCACGCAGGGTGACAGCACCGAGAGGATGCCGGCGAGGAACGCGAGGCCGAACGTCGTGGCCACGACCGACCTACAACGCCTTCTCGACGGCGCCCTCGATCCACTCGGGCTGGGTATCGCCGACCGAACGACCCGTCTCCTTCTCACCCTTGAAGGTAATCAGGGTGCTCTGCCTCGTCACGCCAAACCGCTTCAGCACGTCCTTCCGGCTGTCGAAGTCGACGTCGAACACCTGAAGGTCCTTGAACCGAGGCTGGGCTTCCAGCTTGGCCAGGATCGGCTTCTGCGCCGCACATACAGTGCACCACGGCGCGGTGACGTGGACGAGGATCGGCTTGCCCGCCTTCTGCGCCGCCTCAAAGGCCTCGGGGCTGAAGACCGCCTCGGCGGCATTCGCGGCGGTACCGAACAGCAGGGGAGCGGCGGCCAGGGCGCCGAGAAGGAAGCGACGGGTGGTCATGGGCTGTCTGTATCCTTGGTGATGGGTCTAGGCAGATGGTCGGCTCAATTGGTCGCCTCGGTGATGGCGCGGTCGACGTTCACCCTTTCCGCCCAGTCCTTTGCTTCGGCCTGCCCCTTGAGGTCGATGAGCCGAGCACCGCTGACGTCGACGTTCTTGAAGTCCGCGCCCGTGACTGTGGCGCCGGTCAGGTTGGCGCCTGACAAATCCGAGCCCATCAGCACCACGTCGGTGAGGTCGGCGTCTTTGAGGTCGGCATACTCCAGCCGCGACCTGCCGAGGTTGGCTCCCTTCAGGTTCGCGCCGGAGAGGTTCACCGAGGTGAACACGGCACGCATCAGACCCATGGACTGGTTCTTGATGTCGGCCCCGCCCTTGAGGTCGACCAACGTCGCGCCGCTCATGTTTGCGCCCTTGAAGTCTCCGATGGGCATGGAGCGGCTGAGGTCGGCGCCGCTGAAATTGGCGTCCCGGGCGGTGATGCCGAACATCTTCGCGTCCGCGAGCTTGGCGCCGGACAGGTCGGCCTTCAGGAACCACGCCTGTTCGAGGTTCGCGCCGCTGAGGTCTGCGCCACGGAGGTTGGCCTTGTTCAGGCGCGCCGTCCGTAGGTTGACGCCCCGGAGGTTCAGCCCTGAGAGATCGAGCCCGGAGAGGGACTTGTCGTGCAGGTCGACCGGCTTGCCGTCCGCGGCCTTGATTATCGACTCGACGTCGGCGCGGCTCATCTCGGGCTTGGTCATGGCGGGCGAGGACATGTCCGCCCCGAGCAGCAGGTCCTGTTCGGCCGAGGCGGGGCCGGCGGCGAGGACGGCGAGCATGAAGCTGAGGGCGAGGCGGCGCATCGGTTCACTCCCGGCGGCGCCACACAGGGCGGGCGCCGTATCGTGTTCGTTGTGGCGCGATGCTATGCCGGCCCGCTGCACCCGGTCGGTGACCCAGGTCACAAAAGTCCGGCGCGGCGGGAGAAAAACGCAACGCGAGCCGGACGATCAACCCGTCGTCATGGCCGGGGGGACTGCGCCGCCATGACGGATGCCCAGAAGGTCGAACGTTGGATCGACCGGTTTCCGCTGCTTCAAGCGCTCAGCCCGGCGCACCTGCAGATCGCCCGGGGAACCGTCCACTTCCCGGTCCTGGACGCCGGCGCCATCGCCTACGAACTCGATGGCGAGTGCGCCAACTACCTGATGTGCCTGGAAGGCCGCACGCGCATTTTCCGCATGTCGGAGGGCGGGCGCGAGGTGCTGATCTACAAGGTCGGCCCCGGCGGCACCTGTGCCCTGACCACGCAGTGCCTGCTGTCCGGCGGCACGTTCCCGGCGCAGAGCGTGGCCGAGGAGAAGACCGAGTTGGCGGCGTTGCCGGTGGGCACGTTCCAGCACCTGATGGGCGAGAGCGCCGCGTTCCGCAGCTTCGTCATGGACGACTACACGCGGCTGATGTCCGGCCTGTTCACGCTGATCGATGAGGTCGCATTCGCGCCGCTGAAGCAGCGCCTCGCGCAACGGCTCCTGGCCGAGGCCGATCCGCGGGGTGTCGCCGCGGTGACCCATCAGAAGCTCGCGGACGACGTCGGCAGCGTTCGTGAGGTGGTCAGCCGTCTCCTGGGGCAATGGGCTGAGGCGGGCCTGATCGAACTTCGTCGGGGCGCAATCGAAATCGTTGACCGTGCCAGCTTGACGGCCGCAGGTCGGCTGTGACTTGGGCGTGGGGTGTCTGCTTTCTCGGCCGAGGCGGATCGAGCTTTTCGACTGGATTGGGTCGGAAGCAAGATGGCCGTTCAGGGTGGATTAGGGCCGAGACGCTTTCCGGCGCAGGCCCGGACGAAGCGGACGCTCTGGGATCAACTGGAGCAAGCCACCAGCGACTGGTCGGCCATAGCCCTTCGCGAACCGCTCCCGAGCACTCGTTCGGCATATGCGGCCCCGACTAGGAAGTGGGCGTACCAAAAAGCACCCCAGGAGCGGGGGGCTCCCAGGGTGTAGCCGACCTCGCGGCCAGTTTGATCGGGCTGGGGATACGAAGGTCAGCCGGAGGGCTGCTCTCATGCGGCGGAAGGCGACGAGGAGGACCAACTACCCCTCGCCCACCGTCGCATCTCCCGGCACAGCGCCGGGAGCAGCTCGGCCGGATCTCAGTAGGAGCCGAACTTGAAGTTCAGGCCGGCGCGGGCGATGGCGCCCTCGGTCCGGAAGCGGGAGATGTAGCCGACACCCGGGCCGCCGACGGAGCCAACCAGCAGGTTGTGGCTGCCGAGGTCGTAGCGCAGGTACTCGGCCTTGATCGTCACCGCGTTCGACCGGAAGAAGTTCAGGAACGAGTCGGTGGGCAACGCGTACTCGATGCCGCCGCCGTAGGAGTAGCCGGTGTCGATCCGCGAGCGGCTGCCGAAATAGGTCAGCGGCGCGGCGGTCTGGAAGCCGACGCGCTGGATCACGTCGCCGTAGGCGAAGCCGCCGGTGCCGTACACGAAGACGCGGTCGAAGGCGTAGCCGACGCGGCCGCGGACGGTGCCGAGGAAGCTCAGGTCCGTCCGGTACGTGTTGGTCAGGACGTTCGGGTTGAAGGCCGGGCGGAAGATCGACTGCACGCCGGTGCGCTGCAGATCCATGTACTGGGCGTCAGCCTCGATACCGACGACGATGCCGGAGCCGGGGGTGAGCTGGTAATTGTACCCGACCTGACCACCGGCAGAGAACCCGTCCTGCGGCAGGCGGACGGCCGGGCTGCGCAGCAGGTTGTTCACGTTGCTCTGAAGGGCGCCGATGCCGACGGTCCGGATCGTGTCCGACTCGGTGTAGGCGTAGCCCGCGTTGATACCGAAGTTGGCGCCGGTCCAGGTGAAGACCGGGACGGGGGTGAACACCGGCTGCGGCGCGGCGCGGCGCGGCAGGTCGGCGGCCGAGGCGGCGCCGGTCAGAGCGGTGCTCGCAACCAGAATACCAAGCAGGTTTTTAATCACGGCAATCTCTTGTTCGTGACACCAATCGCGCCGCAAGTTAGACGATAACGCATGTCGCCGATGTATCATCCAAGTCACATCGCGAGCTAAAGCTGCTTCAAATCATTTTCTGATGCCAGCTAGACTAAGTGGTCCCGACTAGAAGACGGCAACGACATTGCCGTATCTATTCAGGGGCAAGTTAAACGTATCAGGCCGGCCTTTAATCCTCCCCCCTTCTCTCTCGTGCCAAAATTTCACCATTTCCGGTCCTGTTGACCCAATCGCCGCGCATTTGGGCGACCTTCGCGCCGGGGTCGTTCTCCGATGCGGCCAGGGAAACCGACGGGTTGACAGCATCGTTCACGCGTGAATGATTCAGGTCTGAACGGAGCGCCGCTCAATGGCGACATCGACCAAGCAGCCTGGGCTCAGGCTTGACGACCAACTTTGCTTCGCCCTTTACGCCGCGACGAACTCGGTCGTGCGCGCCTACCGGCCGCTACTGGGCGAGCTCGGGCTGACCTACCCGCAGTACCTCGTCATGCTGGCGCTCTGGCAGGACGGCGTGACGGCGGTGCATGACCTGGCCACTCGGCTGCAACTCGCGTCCAGCGCGATCACGCCCCTGGTCGACCGGCTGGAGGCTGCAGGTTTCGTCACTCGCGCCCGTGCCGATGACCGGCGCGTCGTCCTCGTCGCCCTGACGGAGACGGGCCGGTCGTTGGAAGTCAGGGTCTCGGAGGCTCAGCAGGCCGTAGTCTGCCGCACCGGGCTAGACGACCGCGACCTCGCCGACCTGCGCCAGGAGTTGAAGGAACTCGCCGACCGCGTCGCCGCGACGGGCATGGCCCGGGACGACGACCCAGACTGAGGATGCACCGCGCGCAGGCGGCGATGCTCCCTGCGGAGGCGAACTTTTCCTGCGTGGGTTCGACGGCGGGATGGCCGGCGACCCGGGCGGATCTATCGAGGGCCATGCGTCATTGCCGGCGCCCTCCAACTTGTCGGCTCGTGATGGGCCGGACGATGCCCGCACGCCATGCGGGTCGAACACAGGAGGAAACATGGACGCCCAAGCGACCGGGGATCCAGGGGGCGGCCAGCCCTGGGGACCCCACAACACGGTGACGGTGGTCGACCCGTCGCCGGTGAATTGGCTTTCCATCACCTGGAACACGATGGAGGAGGCCAACCGCGTCGACCACGACGGCATCGGCCAGCCGAGCCTCGCCGAGAGCTGGCGTTGGCTCGATAAGGAGACCCTCGAACTCACGATGCGGGACGCGGTCTACCAGGACGGCGAGCCCTTCAACGCGGCGATGTTCAAGCTCGGCTTCGACAAGGTTCAGGAATGGACCAACCCGCACCCGCCGGGCGCCTTCCTTAACTTCGCCCGGGACGTGACCTGCGAGGCGGTGGACGAGCGCACCATCCGCATGCGCTTCCCCGGCGGGGACTCCGCGGCGCTGATGAAGCTGCGCGGCATGCACCTACCGTCTACGCGGTTCTGGAACGAGTGGGGCTTCGTCGACCCGAAGACGGGTTCGGCCGAAGGTCATTGGTGAGTCATCGACGCGCCTGGTCCGTGGGGGACTGGCCCGTTCGTGCTCACCGAGGGCGTCTCGCTCATCGATAGCCGCTCCGACCGCGTGGTCATGGAGCCCAACCCGACGTACTGGAACCCGGCCCGCAGGCCGACGGTCCGGATCGTCTACGACAACCTGATCGGCAAGGCCGAGGGCATCAAGTCGGTGGCGGCCGGTGACGGCCGGGTCGACGTGGTGTTCGACCTGACGCCGGACGAGGCGCACGCCTTCCCAGCGAGCGACAAGGGCAAGATCCAGACGAAGAAGGCGAAGACGATCCTGACGGGCGTCTTCAACGAGAACCGTCCGGACTCGCCCTGGCGCAACCCGGAGGCCCGTCGGGCGCTCAACCTCGCCATCGACCAGGCCTTCGTGCTGGAGCACGGAGCGCATGGCTACGGCACGGTGATCCCGGCCTTCATCCAGCCCGGCCGCTACGGCGCGGACCCGGACATGAAGCCGATGCTACACGACCCCGAAGGTGCCAAGCGCACGCTCGACGGCCTGGGCCTCGGGGGGCGGGAGTTGGTCTTCGTGGCCTCGCCCGCCTGGAAGGGCGTGGTGGAGGCCATCGGCCAGTGCCTCGCCAAGGTCGGCCTGGGCTGCCGCTTCGTCAGCGACCGGGGCGACCTGCCGGAGGAGTTCGACGTCAAGCTCGAATGGTATTTCGACTGGACGCCGCAATATCCGGTGGCCTGCGTGCACCGTGAGTTCTTCGGGAAGGACGCGACCCTGCGCCAGGGTCCGGAGGACCCGAGGTTCGACGCCCTCTACGACAAGCTCCTGCATACGCCGGAGACCGGGACGGAGGGTGTGGTGCGCGAGGTGGAGCGGTACCTGCAGGACGAGGCCAAGGCCCTGTTCCTGTATTCGCCCTTCACCCTGTTCGCAGTGTCGGACCGAGTGGCGTTCACGCCCTACGACACCTGCATGTCCGAACTCGCCGAGACCCGGATCAAGGGTTGAGGCGGAAGGCGGCGCGGGGGGCTCCCGCGCCGCCACCTTCCGCGGACGAGAAGGCCGCATGATCGTCGCCACCGCCGGCCACATCGACCACGGCAAGACCGCGTTGGTGAAGGCGCTCACCGGCATCGACGCCGACCGACTGCCCGAGGAGAAGGTCCGGGGCATCACTCTCGATCTCGGCTTCGCCTACGCGCCGCTGGACGGCCGCCTGCGGGTCCCGCTCGGCTTCGTCGACGTGCCGGGGCACGAACGCCTGGTACGAACCATGGTGGCGGGCGCCACCGGTGTGTCCTGCGCGCTGCTGGTGGTCGCGGCCGACGACGGAGTGATGCCGCAGACCCGCGAGCACGCCGTCATCCTCGACCTTCTCGGCCTCGACCGTGGCATCGTCGCCGTGACGAAGGCCGACCGCGCCGACCCGGAGCGCATCGCCGCGGTGACCGCGGAGATACATGCCCTCCTCGCAGGTACCGGCCTCGCGGGAGCGCCGGTCGTCGCCTGTTCGGCGCTGACGGGGTCGGGCATCGACGACCTCGCCCGCCTGCTGGAGGCCACGGCAGGCTCCCACGTCCCGACCGGTGCTGACCGTGGCTTCCGGCTCGCCGTCGACCGGCACTTCACCGTGCCCGGTGCCGGCTTGGTCGTGACCGGCGCGGTGCATGCCGGCACGGTCCGCGTGGGCGACCGGCTGCTCGTCTCGCCCGGCGCACGCGAGGTCCGGGTGCGCGGCGTGCGCGTCCACGACGCGGTGGCCGAGGCCGCGCGCGCCGGGGAGCGCTGCGCCTTGAACCTGGTCGGTCCCCGGCTGTCCCTCGACGACGTGGGTCGGGGCACATGGGTCCTGGCGCCGAACCTGCACGGCCCGGCGACCCGCCTCGACGTCTCCGTGCGCGTGCTGCCGCACGAGGGTCGGCCCCTGCGCCACCGTACCCCGATGCATCTCCATCTCGGGGCGGCCGCGGTGACGGGACGGTTGTTGCTCCCCGGGGCTGGCTCGGTCGAACCGGGCGCGACCGCCCGGGCGGTGATCACGCTCGACCGCGAGATCGGCGCCCTGGCCGGGGACCGCTTCGTCCTGCGCGACGTCTCGGCCGTGCGTACGCTCGGGGGCGGTCGGGTGCTCGACGTGGACGGACCGCGCCGGGGCCCCTGGACGCCGGAACGCCGGGCGGTCGTCGCGGCGCTCGACACCGTGGATGACGGCCGCGCCCTCCGAGGCCTCCTCGCCACCTCCAGACCCGGGGTCGACCTCGCCCGCCTCGCCCGCCTGCGCAATTTGCCCGCGGCGACGCTGGACGCCCTCGTCGCGGAGGAGGGTGCGGTCGTCGCTGAGGATGGCCCGCGGCTCGCGTTCCAGGGTTCGCGGATCGCCGTGCTGGCCGCGCGCGTAATGTCCGAACTCGCCCGGACGCATATGGCGCAGCCCGACAACCCCGGGCTCGCTCACGACGAGATCGCATCGACGCTGGAGGCCGGGGACCGTCCGGCCCTCCCGGCCGCCCTCGACGGCCTCGTCCGGACGGAACGGGTCCTACGACGCGGCGCGCTCCTGCACCTGCCCGGCCACGTGGCGCGCCTGCGTCCGGCCGACGCCGTCGTCTACGATACCGTTCGCGCCGTGCTGGAGGAGGCGGGCTTGGACCAGCCCCGCCTCACCGTGCTCGCCGAGCGCCTGGGCCGCCAGCCCGACGAACTCCGCCGCCTCCTCGACAAGGTCGGCCGCCTCGGCTGGCTCGTGCGTGTCTCGAATAGCTACTACGCGCTGCCGGAGGCAGTCGCCGAACTGGCGCGCATCGCGGACGCGGTGGCGCGGGAGCATCCCGAGGGCCTGCTGACGGTCGGGCGGTTTCGCGAGACGGCCGGCATCGGCCGCAACCTGACCATGCCGCTCCTGGAGTTCTTCGATGGACGGGGGTTCACGGTGCGGATCGAGGCGGGACGTCGCATCCGCGCCGATTGGCGCATCCTGGCCCCATGGAACTGGTATGACGCCGCGCATGGCGGGTTGGGACCTGATCCCACCATCATGCCAACGTCGGCATGACGGCAGGGACGCCTTTCCCGGCCCAAGCTGAAACCTTTCAGGACAAGCCTTCGTACGGACGGGCATACGCCCGGTCAGGGCGCGGCGCGAGGCTTCGCTTCGGCGCCCCCAAAACCGTGTCTGACGGCCATCGTCCGCAGGTAATTTATTCAGAAAATCAGGAACTTACGGTGGGTGCATCGCCTTGCCTCCCTGTGCGACAGGGGATTCCTTCCCCGAACAGGAGACATCGAATGAAGATCACCGCCCTCGCCCTCGCCGCCTCGGTCCTCGGCGGCCTCGCGCTCGGCACCGGTGCCGCCTCGGCCGCACCGATGGGCCCGAACGGCCTTCAGGCGGCCCCCGCCGGCGTCACCCAGGTCCGCATGACGCACAGCGAGCGAATGATGATGAAGAAGCGCATGATGCATAAGAAGATGATGAAGCGCCGGATGATGAAGCGGAAGATGATGATGAACCGCATGTAAGCGGCCATCCCGAACGCGGCGGCTCGACCTTCGGGCCGGTCGCCGCGCCCCGCGGTTCACCAGGATACGTCGCCCACGTGCCACGGACCTACCTGACGCGCTCCGCCCCTGACACCGGCGAGGTCGAGCATCGGCGCTGGATGTTCCGGCACCCCGCGGTCATCCGGATCACCCACTGGGTCAACGCCCTCTGCCTCCTCGTTCTGCTGACGAGCGGCCTGCAGATCTTCAACGCCCACCCGGCCCTGTATTGGGGCAAGGTCTCGACATTCGACACGCCGCTGCTGGCGATGTCCCAGACCGATGACGACCCGCCCAAGGGCGTGACGACGGTCCTGGGCCACACGTTCGACACCACCGGTTATCTCGGCTCATCGACCGGTGCGGACGGCGAGGCGGCCGACCGCGGCTTCCCGTCGTGGCTGACGCTGCCGAGCGACCAGGACCTCACCGGCGGCCGCAGTTGGCACTTCTTCTTCGCCTGGGCTTTCGTCCTGAACGGCACCTTTCACCTGCTCTACGGCCTGTTCAGCGGGCAGTTGCGCTTCCGCGTCGTCCCGCAGCGCGACCAAGTCCGGCATTTCGCCGCCTCGGTTTGGGAGCACCTGACGCTGCGCTTCCCTGAAGGGGACGAGGCTAAGCGCTACAACGTCATCCAGAAGCTCACCTACGCCGTCGTCCTGTTCGTGCTGCTGCCGGTGCAGGTGTTGGCCGGCCTGGCGATGTCGCCCGCGATGGACGCGGCGTTCCCGTTCCTGTTGACGCTGTTCGACGGGCGGCAGTCGGCGCGGACCGTCCACTTTGTCGTCGCGGCCCTGCTGGTGCTGTTCGTCGTCGTCCACGTCGCCCTCGTCGTGCTGTCGGGCTTCTGGAACAACATGCGCGGCATGCTCACCGGCTGGTTCGTGATCGAGCGCCGGATCGAGCCCGCGGCGGGGGATGATGTCCGGGAGCACCGCGCATGATCCAGCCTCCCAGCCGACGCTTCCTCCTGCTCGGCGCCACCGCAGCGGCCGGTACCGCGATGCTTGGGGGCTGCGACCGTCTCGGCGAGGCCGACTGGTTCCGGCGCACGCTCAAGACCGGCGAGGACGCCAACCAGTTCGTGCAACGGCTGCTCCTCACTAAGCGGACGCTCGCGCCCGAGTACGCCGAGGCGGACATCTCGCCATGGTTCAAGCCGAACGGCACCGAGGACCCGCCCGACAAGGCCTACAAGGCGCTGGAGCGGCGCAAGTTCGCGGACTACCGGCTGGAGGTGGGCGGCCTCGTCGAGACCCCGCTGAAGCTCTCCCTGGCCGAGCTGCGCAAGCTTCCTTCCCGGACGCAGATCACCCGGCATGACTGCGTCGAGGGGTGGAGCTGCATCGGCAAGTGGACCGGCGTGCCCCTGTCCGAGATCCTGGACCGGGCACGGCTCAAACCGCAGGCGCGCTACGTCGTGTTCCGCTGCGCCGACACGATGGACCAGGGCGAGGACGAGGGCGCCGAAGGGGACGGGACGGAGGACGTCTCGTCCGGCGGCAACGCCAACCCTGCGATGACGAAGCAATCGGGCGAGGGGGAGGACAAGCGTGATTCCGGGGGCCAGCAAGCCGCCGAGGGAACCTCCACCGGCGACGACGCGCCCGTTCGCTACTACGAGAGCATCGACCTCGTGGACGCCTTCCATCCCCAGACTATCCTCGCCTACGAGCTGAACGGAAAAGCCCTGCCCGTGGCGAACGGCGCCCCCTTGCGGCTGCGTCTCGAACGCAACCTCGGCTACAAGCAGGCCAAGTACGTGATGCGCATCGAGGTGCTGGAGAGCTTCGCCGACATCGGCGAGGGCAAGGGCGGCTACTGGGAGGATCAGGGCTACGCTTGGTACGCCGGCATATGAAGGCCGATGCCCCGGGCACGGCCTTGGTTTAGTTCATCAACTGACCGATATCGGCTTCCTTGCCGACCAATGGATTTGACCGGGATCCGTGTCCGATAAAGTGCTTCCCTTCGTGCGCGCGGAAGGCGCCGACCAGAAAATCCTGGTTGAGAACGCCAGGCTTCGGGAGCTGCTGCGGCAGGCCGGCATCCCGTTTGACGCGGCCGAGGCACATGTCGACACCGGCTTCATGGCGGGCGGCGGCGAGATGGGCGCGCTCATGCGGTCCATGGACTGGTCGCAGACCTCGTTCGGTCCGGTCTCCGGCTGGTCCCAGTCCCTGCGTTCGGCGGTCAGCATCTGCCTGACCACCCGTTTCCCCGTCGTGCTGTACTACGGGCCCGAGCGGGCGTTGATCTATAACGACGCATGGCGGCCGGTCGTCGGCGACAAGCATCCCTGGTCGTTCGGCCGCGCCGGCACCGAGGTTTGGGCCGAGATTTGGGACATCATCGGCCCGATGTTCGACACGGTCTTCGAAACGGGCGAGGCGACGTGGTCCGACGACCAGCTCCTGCCTCTGAACCGCTTCGGCTACGTCGAGGAGTGCTACTTCTACTACTCATACAGCCCGATCCGCGGCGAGCAGGGCCGCGTCGAGGGCATCTTCACGGCGGTGGCCGAGACGACACTCCGGGTCGTCGCCGACCGCCGCACG
The DNA here is from genome assembly GCF_053346095.1 of Methylobacterium sp. A52T. Classification (NCBI taxonomy): domain Bacteria; kingdom Pseudomonadati; phylum Pseudomonadota; class Alphaproteobacteria; order Hyphomicrobiales; family Methylobacteriaceae; genus Methylobacterium; species Methylobacterium sp. A52T. The sequence goes on from NZ_JBKFBI010000011.1 coordinate 37,499, forward strand.
CGTCTCCTGCGCGACCTGGCCGCCCGGTCCATAGAGGCGAAAACGACCACGGAGGCCTACGCCGTCGCCGCCGAGGTGCTCGCAGGCGACCCGCACGACGTGCCCTTCGCGCTGCTCTACACCTTCGATGCCGACGGCGAGGGCCTGATCCTGACGGGCCAGGTCGGCATGCCGGACGCGATGACCCACCTAGCCCCGGCGAGCGAGGCGGACGGCGACCCCTGGTCCCTGCGCAAGGTGGCCGCCACCGGGACGCCTTTGCTGCTGGAAGGGCTCGACGCGCGGATGCCCGGCCTGCCGGGCGGGCCATGGCCGGAGCCGGTCACCCAGGCGCGGGTCATGCCCGTCACGTCCGGAACGGGCGGCCGCACCAGCGGGATCGCGGTCATCGGCATCAGCCCGCGCCTGCGGTTCGACGAGCGCTACCAGGTCTTCTGCGAGCAAGTCGCCTCCAACCTCAGCGCAGCCGTCACCAACGCGCTCGCCTACCAGGAGGAACGGGCCCGCGCGGAGCGCCTGGCCGAGATCGACCGGGCCAAAACGGCCTTCTTCTCCAACGTCAGCCACGAGTTCCGCACGCCGCTGACGCTGATGCTCAGCCCGCTGGAGGAGATCCTCGCCAAGCCGCCGGCCGGCGTGCTGCCCGACAACCGGGCGCTGGCTACCGTCGCCCACCGCAACGGCCTCAGGCTGCTGCGCCTCGTCAACGGCCTGCTCGACTTCTCCCGGGTCGAAGCCGGCCGAGCCCGGGCCGCCTTCCGGCTCACCGACCTGCCTCGGTTCACTGCCGAACTCGCCGGCAACTTCCGCTCGCTGTGCGAGCAGGCGGGCCTGACGCTGACCGTCGACTGCCCACACCTCGACGCGCTCGTGCCGCTCGATCCGGAGATGTGGGAGAAGGTGGTGCTCAACCTCCTTTCCAACGCCTTCAAGTTCACGCTCGAAGGAAGGATCACCGTGCGAATCGAGCGGGAGGGCGAGTGCGCCGTGCTCACCGTCGCCGACACCGGCACGGGCATCCCCGCCGAAGAGCTTCCTCGGCTGTTCGACCGGTTCCACCGGGTCGAGGGAGCCCAGGGGCGCACCTTCGAGGGGACGGGCATCGGCCTCGCCCTGGTGCAGGAGATGGTCCGCCTCCACCACGGCTCCATCCACGTCGAGAGCGAGCCGGGCCGGGGCAGCACGTTCCGGGTTTCGCTCCCCCTCGCGCAGGACGGCGTCGGCACGGCAGTGGAAGGCTTCACGCCAAGCCTGACCGCGGCACGGGTCGAGGCATTCGTGGCCGAGGCCAAGCGTTGGATCGACGGCGGCGCCGGGGCGGAGGACCTGATCCTCGACGTCGAGCCGGTCAGCCATGGTGTCTCGTCCACGGGCCATGTCCTGCTGGCCGACGACAACGCCGATATGCGCGAGCACGTCGCCCGCCTGCTCAAGGCCCAGGGATACGACGTCGAGGCCGTGCCGGACGGTCAGATGGCGCTCGTCGCCGCCCGTGCGCGTCGGCCCGACCTCTTGCTCACCGACGTGATGATGCCCCGCCTCGACGGCTTCGGCCTGCTCGCTGCCGTGCGGGCCGACCCGGCCATGAGCGATCTGCCCGTCATCATGCTCTCGGCGAGAGCCGGCGACGAGGCCAAAGTCGAGGGGCTCGATGCGGGTGCCGACGATTACCTGACGAAGCCGTTCTCGGCGCGGGAGCTGATCGCGCGCGTCGGCGCGAACCTCCAGCTTGCCCGCGTGAGGCGCGAGGCGGCGGACGCCCTGCGCCGGGTCAACGAGGACCTGGAGCGGGAAGTCGCCGCCCGCACGGCCGAGCGCGACCGGATCTGGCAGGTCAGTCACGATATGCTCGGCGTCGCCGATGCCGACGGCATCTGGCTGGCAGTCAACCCAGCCTGGACCCAGATCCTGGGTTGGCAGGCGCGGGACGTCGTTGGACGCACCTCGGAATGGCTGGAGCATCCCGACGACCGAGAGAAAACCCGCGCCGAGGTTCGGCGGCTTGCCGGAGGCGCGACCACGCTGGCCTTCGAGAACCGCTTCCGCACCCGTGACGACAGCTACCGGACGCTGTCGTGGACGGCGGTGCCGGCAGATGGGCGCCTGTACTGCGTCGCGCGCGACGTGACCGACAAGCGTGCCCACGCGGTCAGCCTCGCCCAGGCCGAGGAGGCGCTGCGGCAGTCGCAGAAGATGGAGGCGGTCGGCCAGCTCACCGGCGGCGTGGCGCACGATTTCAACAACCTGCTGACCATCATTCGCTCCTCGGTCGACTTCCTGCGCCGACCGGACCTGCCGGAGGATCGGCGAGCCCGGTACATGGACGCGGTGTCTGACACTGTAGATCGGGCGGCGAAGCTCACCGGTCAGCTCCTCGCCTTCGCCCGGCGGCAGGCGCTGAAGCCCGAGACCTTCGACGTCGGCGCGCGGCTCCAGGCCGTGGCCGAGATGGTCGACACCGTCACCGGCGCCCGTATCCGGGTCGTGGTCGAGGTGCCGGAGCACCCTTGCTTCATCTGCGCCGACGCCAGCCAGTTCGAGACGGCGCTCGTCAACATGGCCATCAACGCCCGCGACGCGATGGAGGGCGAGGGCACGCTGACCCTGCGCCTCGCCTGCGACCAGGCGATGCCGGCCATCCGCGGACACGGCCCGTCCCGCAACCCGTTCGCGGCCGTCAGCGTCTCCGACACCGGCAGCGGCATTGCCCCCGACACGCTGGCCCGCATCTTCGAGCCGTTCTTCACCACGAAGGAGGTGGGCAAGGGTACGGGCCTCGGCCTTTCTCAGGTCATCGGCTTCGCCAAGCAGTCCGGCGGTGACGTCGACGTGGACAGCGCGGTCGGAAAGGGCACGACCTTCACCCTCTACCTTCCGCAGGTGGACCCGGTCGACGCGCCGGTGCCCAATGATGCCGGGGAGCTCGCCTGGGGCGAGGGGCGCCGCGTGCTCGTGGTCGAGGACAACATCGAGGTCGGCCGCTTCGCCACGCAGATCCTGGAAGACCTGGGTTACGTGACAGCGCTGGCCGCCAACGCGGAGGAGGCCCTGGATCGGCTCGGCGGCGACGGCGCCGGCTTCGACGCGGTCTTCTCGGACGTGGTCATGCCGGGCATGGGTGGCGTTGCGCTAGCCGAGGAACTACGCCGCCGCCTGCCCGAACTGCCCGTGGTGCTGGCTTCGGGGTACAGCCACGTCCTGGCGGAGAAGGGCGCCCATGGCTTCGAGCTCCTCCACAAGCCTTATTCCGCCGAACAGATTTCCCGCGTCCTGAACAAGGTCAGTCACCGGAGACGTCGGAAGCCTGATCAGAGGCGGTAAGCTATAACGGCCCCAGCGTCATGCTCGTCGTGGCCCGCTTGGCGGATCATCTTCGGGGAGCGCCGGCCTCGAGAATGGGTCGCGAAAGGGCTGTAACGGCTTCCCACCGGCCGGGCTTGGCGGGGTGGAGGGTGTCCATGCCTGCCCGCCCCTCAAACCGTAGGACGCGTCAACCCGCAGCGCGGTGGACCGCTTCAGGCCAACGAGGCCTCCTCGCCCGGCGACGGTTCGGCGCCGGCGGCGCCGGGTTCCGGTTCGGTCGAGGACGCGGGCACGGCGGCGTCGGGGACCGCAACGAGCGAACCGATCATAGCGAGGAGCGCGAGCCGCTCTGGACTACCTACCGCGGAGGCCAGGAAATCGTGCAGCTCGACGCGGGATGGCTTCCCGCCCGAGGGACCGTTCGGCTCATGCAGAACGAACACGTCCGTCGGTGCGTGCCCGAGGCAGAGGAACCAGCGGTCGTCGTTCGACGCGACATAGACCAGCTTGCGCTCGATGGTCATGTCCTCGATGCCCTCGGATCGCATGGGGCTCAGGACGCGTTGATTGCGCCGGGCGTCTGCGGTGCCGGCGGCTCGGTCGGCGGGTCACCGTCAGGCGGCGCCGGGTCCGGCGGCGGATCGCCGATGGGTGGCAGCGGGTCGTCCCCCGGGCGTGGCGTATCCGATTGCATGGTGGAAACCCCTTCGCGTGCGCCATGGACGCCGGACGACAACGCATGCGATGCCCCACGGATGCGCCCTCGGCCGGCGCTTTCCGCCGCCTCGGCCACTATCAGCCGAACGTCAGCGCCAACCGCTGCCGCAACGCCTTGCGCAGCGCCCGGCTGAGGTCGGCGACCGAGTAGGGCTTGCCCAGCAGCGGGAAGCCGTCGGTGCCCTCCGAGGCCAGGACGTGGCTGTACCCGGAGGTCAGCACCACCGGCAGGTAGGGCCACCGCCGTCGGATCTCCCTGGCTAGGTCGACCCCGTTCATGCCGGGCATCACCACGTCGGAGAAGACCACCTCGAACCGCTGGCCGGAGGCCTCGATCTCGGCCAGGGCAGACTGAGCGTCCTTCACCCAGACGGCTTGGTAGCCGAGTTCCCCGAGTGCCTGGGTGGCGAACGCGCCTACGTCCAGGTTGTCCTCGACGACCAGGACCGGCGTGCCGTGCCCCTCGGAGAGGGGTCCCGGATCGTCCGGGACGGGGTCCAACGCCTCGGTCTGGGGGGAGCGTGGGAGGAACAGGGTGAAGGTGGTCCCGACGCCGACCTCGCTGTCGACCGCGACGTCGCCGCCGGACTGCTTGGCGAACCCGAACACCTGGCTGAGGCCGAGCCCGGTGCCGTGCCCAACACCCTTCGTCGTGAAGAACGGCTCGAAGATGCGCTCCATCAGGTCCGCGTCGATGCCGGCACCTGTGTCCGAGACCGACACCGCCACGAAGTCGCCCGACACGGCCGGATGCGCGCGCAGGGCCGGGAGGCGGTCGGCCCGCCTGACCGCGATGCGCAGCCGTCCTTCGCCCTGCATCGCGTCGCGGGCGTTCACGACGAGGTTGACGAGTGCCGTGTCGAATTGGCTGGGGTCGGCATCGACGTGGCAGGGCAGTGGTCGGCCGGCTTCGTCCTGGCCGGCATCGGTGTCGGTCTCGACGCGGATGCGGGCCCCGGTCAGCGTACGGACCATGTCGGCGATGGCGCCCACCGACTGCGCGGCGTCAAACACCGTCGGGCGCAATGCCTGCCGCCGGGCGAAGGACAGCAACTGACTGGTTAACCTGGCGGCGCGGTCGACCGTGTCGGAGATGGCCTCGACGTAGCGGCCCCGGCGCTCGTCGCTCAGGCTCGGTCGCTTCAGCAGGTCGGTCGACGACTTGATGACGGTCAGCAGGTTGTTGAAATCGTGCGCCACGCCGCCGGTGAGCTGCCCTACCGCCTCCATCTTCTGGGACTGGCGCAGTTGCTCCTCAAGCGCCCTGCGCTCGGTCACGTCCCGGCCGGTGGCGTGGAAGCGGTCCCCCTGCGGTATGGCGTTCCAGGAGATCCATCGGTGGCCGCCGTCCGCGGTCCTGAACCGGACGTCGAGGTCGACCAGGGGTCGCCCGTCGCGCAGGGTCGCGAATGCACGAGACGCGGCCTCCCGGTCGTCCGCGTGCACGAGCGTGTCGATCCGGACCCCGACCAGGCTGCCGGCCGGCCAGCCGAGCGTCTCGGTCCAAGCCGGGCCGACGGCACGGATGGTCCCGTCGAGGCCGCAGACCACGAGCAGGTCGCGGCTCGTCCGCCAGACTAGGTCGCGCTCGAACAGATGGTCGCGGTCCCTGGCCTCCCGCCGCTCCTCGCCCTTCTGCTTGGCGGTGGCGTCCTCGAACAGCACCGCCACCCGGTTCTGCGCTTGGCTGCCGATGCGCACCGCGTGAACGTCGAAGACACGTCCCAGCCTCGACGCGGCGCTCCTGAACCGCGCGTCGCGTCCCGTACGGGCGACCTCGCCGTAAGTGTCAAACCAATGCCGTTCAATCTCGGGTTCCAGATCGCGCATCCAGCGGCCCTCGACATTCGCGAGCCCGGACTGGCGCTCAAAGGCGGCGTTGACCTCGACGAAGCGGTAGTCTTCGGCCCGGCCTTCCCCGTCGAACCGCATCTCGATGATGCAGAACCCGGCCTCGCCGTCCTCAAGCAGGCTGCGGAAGGATGCGACCCGCCGGACGGCGTGCCCCTCCTGCTCTCGGAAGCGCGTGAGGTCGAGTTGGCTTCCGAAGAAGAACAGGAGCTCGCCGTGCGGGCCAAAGACCGGGCTGACGTACAGCTCGTTGACGAAGGTGCTGCCGTCGCGCCGATAATTCAGCAACTCGACCACCACGTCCCGCCGTGCTGCGACCGCCTCACGGATGCGGTCGACATGGGCCGGATCGGTCTCCGGGCCCTGGAGGAAGCGGCAGTTGCGCCCCACGAGTTCCTCGGCCGCGTAGCCAGAGAGCTCTAGGAAGGCTCGATTGGCGAAGACGATGGGGTTGTCCGGCAGGTTGGGGTCGGTGACGATCATCGCCATCCGCGTCTTGTCGGCGGCGGTGAACAGCAGGTCGGGCCTGAGTGTCCCGACGCCCGCCGCGCTCGCGGTCGAGGGGGCATCCGGCTCCCGACCGGCGCGCAGGCGGGCGACTTCCGCCACCAACTCACTCTCGCGCTGGCGCAGCCGCTCGACCTCCCCCCGAAGATCCTCGATGCTCATGGCCTCGGTCTCTAACCGGCGTCCGTGGGGGGGCCAACGCCTTCGGCGACGCCGGGGCGAAAATCGGGTGCGTCGTTTGGTCAGGTCTCGGCGTCGCGCCGCCCGGCAGTCGCGGAATTCGACTGCATCACAGGCCCGCGGTCATTGCCGCTACGGCCCTGTCGACTGCCTCGCGGAAGCGGTTCTCCGAGAACGGGCGTTCGACGAAAGGGACTTGGTCGGGCAGGTCACCAGGTTGAGGTGTCACCTGCGCCGACACGACGACGACGGCCACGTCGGATCGTCGACGGGTGACCTCGCGGGCGAGCGCCAGGCCATCCATCCGGCCCGGCATGCGCACGTCGGTGACCACCAGCACGACCCCGTCGACGAGCCGGTCGAGTGCCTGGGCGGCGTTGCTGGCCTCGACCACGGCATAACCCTCCGCTTCGAGAAGGTCGCGGACCTCCAGGCGGAAGAGCATTTCGTCCTCGACCACCAGGGCCGTCTTCGCGTTCGGGGCATCGGTCATGGCAAGCGGCAACGGCCCGCCCGACCCTTCGTTGCGCCGCAACGTCAGGCCAGCGCCTGAAAATCGGCCAGCGCCGCCTCGACGACGCACGCCACTCCCTCTGGGCGGTAGTCGAGCGAGAGGTTGGCGTTGACCTGCGCCGTCAGACCGCGCTCGATCAGGCGCGACCCGAACCCCTTTCGCGATGGCGGCACGACCGGAGGACCGCCGGTTTCCATCCATGCGATGCGCAGGCGCGGCGCGTCCGCCGGCCCGACCAGCGAGGCCGTCAGGGAGACCTTGCCGTCGGGCACCGATAGCGCGCCGTACTTGACCGCGTTCGTGGTCAGCTCGTGCAGGGTGAGGGCGAGGGACAGCGCGGCCTTGCCGCCGATCTCGACGTCCGGGCCCTCGTACGCGACGCGCCGACTGGCCGATTCCTGAACGCCGACGCCTTCCCGGACCACAGCCGCAAGGGAAGCACTCTCGGCAGCGCCCCCGAGAAGTACGTCGTGCGCCTTGCCGAGCGCGACCAGCCGGCTGCCGAGGACCTCCCGCGCCGCGTCCATGTCGGTGGCGCCGCGCAGGGTCGAGGCGGCGATGGCCTGCACCATCGCCAGCAGGTTCTTCATCCGGTGCGAGAGCTCTTGGTTGAGCAGATCCTGCCGTTCCTCGGCCCGGCGGCGGGTGTCGATGTCGGCGACCGCCACAACCGCGCCGACCACCGCGCCGGTGTCGTCGCGCATCGGCGCACCGGCGATCTCGATCCAGAGCCGGGTACCGTCGCCACGCTGGTACTCGCAGCGCATCTCGGCGTGCTCGACCCCTTCCCGGATGAGGCGGCTGAGCGGGTACTCCTCCGGAGCGACCCGGCGACCGTCCTCGTGGAAGGCGACCCATTCGCCGTAGCTGTCGGCGTTGGGCGACGGCAGTATCGGATGGCGGAAGATCTCCTCCAGCCGCCGGTTGCCGGCGACGATACGACCGGACGGCGCCTCCGCGAACAGGATGCCGACCGGTACCGTGTCGAGTACGGCGCGCAGCGTCGCCTCGCTGGCTTGCAGGGCCTGGCGCGCCTTCTTCTGTTCCGTGAGGTCGCGCGTGACGGTGCCGTAGCCGAGCTTGCGCCCGTCGGCGTCGCGCACGGGGAAGAGGTTGTACAGGACCGGGACCGCAGCCCCCGTGACCACGTGACGAAAGTTGAGCTCGCCCTCCCAGAACCCGTCCCGCTCGACCGCCGGCAGCACCTGTTCGAGGACGCGCGCGCGCTCCCCCGGCACGAAGTAGTCCACGATGGGCATGGCCCTGGCCGCGGCGAGGTCGGGCAGCCCGATGAGGCGCCGACCGGCCTCGTTAACGAAGTCGACGCTCCCGTCGGGCGCCGCCAGGCCGATGAAGTCCTGGCTCTGCTCGACCAGGGCGGCGAGGCGGCGCGTCTCGGCATCCGCCCGGCGCTGGTCCCCGACGTCGACCAGCACGGTCACCGCAGCCTGGATCGCGCCCTCGTCGTCACGCACGGGTCCGCTCGACACCTCTAGGAGGTGTAGCTCGCCCGTCTCGGCGTTGCGATAGCGCATCTCCTCGCCGCGCACCGTCTCGCCCTTCCGCAGGGCGCGGAGGGTTGGGTACTCGGTGGGCTCGTACCGGCGACCATCCGGGTGCAGGGCGCCGTAGGAGACGTACCGGGCGTCGCCCTGGGTCCCGAGCCCGTGGCCGAGGATCTCCTCGGCCTTGGCGTTCAGGGACGATGGCCTCCCGGCGTCGGCTCCGGCGATGGAGATACCGACCGGCGCCTGGCGGAAGATCGCCTCCAGCAGTCCTCGTTCGAGCCCTAAGCGGCGCTCGCTCGTGCGCAGGGCGTCCTCGGCCCGCATGCGCGCGGTCAGGTCGAGCATCGCGCCGATCATGCGGCAGGCCCGGCCGTCCGCGTCCCGCATGACGTGGCCGCGGTCGAGCACGTGCGCGTAGGAGTCGTCGGCGCGCCGGAAGCGGTACTCTTCCGTCCAGGTCGTGCCGACGCCGTCGATGACGGCGTGGATCGAGGCGTCGATGCGGTTGCGGTCCTCGGGATGGACCTGCGCGATCCACCACTCTCCGGTCGGCTCGACCGTCGCAGGAGCATGGCCGTAGGCCTCGGTCAGAGCCTCGTTCCACAGGACGTGGTTGGTGGCGAGGTTCCAGTCCCAGATTGCGTCGTTGGTCGCGCGCGCCGCCAGTTGGTAGCGTTCCTGGCTTTCCTGCAGGCGGGCGGCGGCCTCCTTCTGCTCCGTCCGGTCGCGCAGGATCTTGATGAAGCCGATTGCTGCGCCGGCCTCGTCGCGCAGCACCATCATCTCGCCGTTGGCCCAGAACCGCTCGCCGTCGCGGCGCAGGTGCCAGCGCTCGTCGACGCCGGTGCCCGTCTCCAGGGCGGACTGCATCTCCATGGCGGGGATGCCATCGCGCCGGTCCTCCGGCGTGAAGAACGCGTCGGCGGTCTCGCTGCACATCTCCTCGGGACGCCAGCCGAGGATCCGGGTCGCGCCCGCGTTCCAGTCCGTGATCCGGCCGTCGAGGTCGAGCAGGATGATGGCGTAGTCCTGCGCGCTGTCGAACACGGCGCGACGACGGTACTCGGTCAGGGCTGCCGCTCGGTTGGCGGCGCGCTCGCCGGCCTCTGCAAGGCCGGAGGCGACGGAACCGGCGAGGACGCCGAGAACCTGCAGATCCTCCTCGGCGAAGGCGTTCGGGCGGCTCGATTGCAGCTTCAGGACCCCGACCACGACACCGCCGCGGCGGACGGGCACCAGCATGCACGAGCGCTGGCGAAGCCGCTCGGCCAGTTCAGGCTCGACCCGGTCATCGGTCAGGACATCGGGAACGAGAAGCGGGACGCCTTCCCGGTAGCAGGCACCCGCGAGGCTACCCCGGAGCGGGACGCGAAGGCCGAGATGCGGTGTGAGGCCGTCCGTGACTGCGCGGTAGACAAGGGAATTGCCCTCGCGGATCTCGACCGTGCCGGCCTCGGCGGCGGGGACGGCGCGCATCGCGCCCGCCAGCACAGCCCGGAAGCTCTCGTCGAGGTCGCCCCCCGCCGCCGCGACGCCGGCCAGGGTCGCGGCGACAGCCTCGCCCTGGCGCCCGACGCGGTCGCGATCCGAGAGTGACCGGCGCAGCAGGAGCTGGTCCATGACCTGCCGGGCGAGCGCCTCAAGGTCCACAACCTGTTCCGGGGAGAGGCCGCCCGGGCGCGGCACGTGGTCGATGACGCACAGGCTGCCGAGCACCTGCCCCTCGGGCGTGCGTAGGGGCGCGCCGGCGTAGAAGCGCAGGCGCGGTTCGCCGGTCACCAGCGGGTTGGCGCGGGTGCGGGGGTCGCGCGTCAGGTCCGGGATCTGCAGGACGCCGGGTTCGGCAAGCACGAACTTGCACACCGAGCGGTCGAGGTCGGTCTCGCAGGGCGGGAAGCCTGCGCGCGCCTTGAACCACTGGCGGTCGCGGTCGACCAGGCTGACTAGGGCCACCGGCGCGGCGCAGAGGCGGCGCGCGAGATGGACGATGTCGTCGAAGCCGCGCTCGGGCGGGGTGTCGAGGATGTCGAACGCGGCGAGCGCGGCCAGCCGCGCGTCCTCCTCGACCCGGGCGGGACGCGTGACCTGGTTCACGGGGTCGCGTCCTTCACGAGTGCGGACGGGGGCCTTAGCCGCTCCGGGTCGCCGACATCGACGGCGACGATGCGACCGCCGGGCGCGTAGACGGCACCCATCACCTCCTCGAAGTGGCGCCGAACCGCGGCGTGGCACTCGCACGAGCCGGCTTCGGCGCGTTTCCGGTCCGGGAGGGTGATGCGTCCGTGGCCGATGGTGATCAGGCCGTCGCGCTGCATGCGCCCGAGAACCTCGGTGAGGTAGGCGCGACGCACCCCGAGCATGTCGGCGAGGAGTTCGTGGGTGACCGGCAATTCGGGCGTGCCGATCCGGTCCTGCAGTGTCAGGAGCCAGCGCAGGCATCGCCGCTCGATGGTGTGCGCGGCGTTGCAGGCGACCGATTGCAGGACCTGGGCGAGCAGGCAGTCGGCGTAGCGCACGAACAGGTCGCGGACGCCCTTCGAGGCCTGCTTGGCCTCGGACAGGCGTACTGCGTCGATCCGGATGACCGGGCCGCTGACCTGGACCACGGCCTGCCCGAACGCCGGCAGGTAGCCGTGGCTGACGACGCCTCCCATGGCGCCCTCGCGACCGACAGTGGCGGTCTCGACCGACTTCCCGTCCATGAGCGGCACGACCAGGGTGACGACGCAATGGTGGGAAGGGAAGGTAACGTGGCTGACGTCGTCGCCGGCGCGGAACAGTACGTCGCCGCGACGGACCTCTCGGCGCTCGGCGTACGGCGCCAACAGGGCGCGGTCGTCGGCATCGAGGGCTTCGAGCAGCAGGTTGCCGTCGATGGTGGACGAGGTTCGGATATTCACGGGGAATGGTCGCGGCGCCGGCGGTCGGGTTGTCCACTAGCGGACTTCCTGGCGCAAAGATGTCCGATACCTGACACCTGATGCCGAAACCGGATGACGGGCGCGACTTTTTCGTCGGCTCGCCGACGGCGACGACGCGCTTGGGCGAAGAGCCTCGTCCGATCCGGAGCGGTCACCAGAGGGGAGGCCACGGAAGCCCTGGGGAACCTGCACGGCGCGGGCAAATTGGCCTTCTGAGCCAAATCAACAGCCAACCGGGAGAAACGCGATGTCGACGGATACCGAGAAGCACCGCGCGCTGCTGAGCGCCCTGAGGGACGCACAAGGCAAGGGAGACGGCTCCTTCGAGCGGGCCGTGACCGATGCCTTCGAGCATGTCTTTGAACACCTCGGCCGCCTCAACGACCACGTGTCGCTCGGCGGTCCCGATGGCGGCGATCCCCACCTCAAGCCCGGCGAATCCCCGACCTTGCGATAGTGGTTGGGTCCTACGGAAGCCGCGAGTCGGAAGGGACCGTATGATCACGCTCTATACTTGGTCGACCCCGAACGGCCGCAAGATCCCGATTATGCTGGAGGAGTGCGGGCTACCCTACACCGTGGTGCCGGTGGACATCGGCAAGGACGAGCAGTTCGCGCCCGACTTCCTGAAGGTCTCGCCCAACAACAAGATCCCGGCCATCGTCGACGACGAGGCGGAAGGCGGTCCCCTGTCGGTGTTCGAGAGCGGCGCGATCCTCACCTACCTCGCCGAGAAAACGGGACGCTTCCTCGCCCCCTCGGGGCCTGCCCGTTACAAGGCGCTGGAATGGCTGCACTGGCAGATGGGCGGCCTCGGGCCGATGCTGGGCCAGCTCGGCTTCTTCGCGGTACGTTCCGACGAGAAGGCGCCGCTGGCCATTAAGCGGTTCACCGAAGAGGCCGACCGCCTGCTGCACGTCATGGACCGGCGCCTTGGCGATGGGCCGTACCTTGCGGGAACGGACTACTCCATCGCCGATATGGCCTGCTACGCCTGGACGCTGGCGGCCACGTCGTTCCTGAAGGAACCGCTAGAGGGGACCTTGGCCGACATCGCGAACGTGCACGCTTGGCTGGGGCGGGTAGGCGAACGGCCGGCGGTGAGGCGCGGCATGGAGATCCCGAAGACCTGAGGTGCCGAAACGCGATGGCGCGGAGGCAGGGGCGGCCCCAGTTTCAGGGGAAACGCGTGACGCCCGTCGCGTCGGCGCGATCATGGGAGACATCACGATGAGTGACAGGCCCGGACCCGACGAACTGCCGCCGGCGGACGAGGATGCCGGCCTGCCGACGCCGCCCAGTCTGGGGCGATTGCCGCCGGCTCACCTACCGCCGGCTCCGGACGAGCGCGACCCGTCATCCGATGTCAAAGGACCGGGCGAGGGAGAGTGACTGGCCGCTCGCAGAGCGAGCGCAGGAGGTAGGCTGCGGCGGGTCCGGTGCGCCGACGCGTTCAACCGAGAGACTTGTCTCTTTGTTGTTCGTGACCTCGGCCGAGGGCGGCTTGGCGTCCGGGAACCCCCTGACTTCTCATGAGATGGTCCCGTCCACGGAACCGGGAGACCCACATGCGCCTTGCCATTGCCGCCCTCGCCCTGTCGGCTGTATCCATCGCAGCCCGTGCCGAGGCTCCGGCGGATGCCATCGCCATCGGTCCCTGGAAGGTCGACGCCGTCTTGAAAGGCCAGAAGTTCGACCGTTGCACGATGACCCGGACGACGGACGACGGCGTCGAGGTCCGGTTCACCCGCGACGCGGCGGGGCTCGACCTGACGATGAGTTCGGCGAAATGGAGGCTCGGGCGCGGGAAGAGCTATCCGGTCGAGTTGGTGGCCGGATCCTCCACGCTGCAGGCGGACGTCGCTGCCTCCGGCAACGCGGTGTCGTTGCCGGTCAAGGACGAGCGGTTCCTCAAGTCGCTGAAGCTCGCCGACGGCCTGGACGTGAAGGGCGAGGGCGCGACCATCAAGGTGGCGCTGGATAAAAGCGCCGCCGCACTCGACCGGCTGGAAGAATGCGACGCCAAGAACGGCTCGGCAGCCGAGAGGAACCCGTTCGTGGCGCCGAGCGGCAAGCCATAGTCGACGACCGTCCCTATTGACCGCGGCCTGACGTCGCTGCCGCCTCTGAAATCTCTAATGGACGAACGCGAGGAGCCCCTTATTGACCAGCGGCTCCTCGCTTACTTAGGCTAATCCGGCGCGGAACATTGAGGTCTTAAACCGGATCATCAGGGCGGCTATCGATTGGCGATCAACTGGCGCGATAAGTTGCGGTAGGGCGATGATGATGGTGATCTTGAATGCCGGGATCAAATTAAGATCTTTACGGTCGCAACAGTTCAACTGCAGCTTTGGCTTCAAATTGGGCTAGCGGCTTCCGACCATACTCGGACGATCACCGGGCGTCTGCTTTTTCCATGGTCGCGTCCGAAAGCGGAACGGCAAAGATCCACCCGACCCAGTCGTCTAGGGGCGCCTACTGAGAAGCCCGGAGCTGGCCGAAAGCGGCCGGTCCGCTTTGGAGGGGGCTTGCTGGAAAAAGGGACAGCTTCTTACCCGATCCAATCCGGTCATTCCGTCGAGGACGCGAACCCGCCGAAAGCTGTCGGGCGGCAACGTGGGCGAACGTGCCCAGTACCACGGCTGGGCTTTGTCCTCGCCCGGATTTGGAAAGCTCGATCTGGATGAGGCCTGGGAGGCAGGTGACTCCAAATAACCCTGTCAACGAACCTGACACCGCCTCCTGCCCCCCCCACGGGAAAGGGGGCCGGCACCCGGCCTCGCGACTGTGTGTTTCAAGGCCAATCAGACATTGTCTTGTGGAGACTTAATTTCTGCTCAAGACAGGTGTGACGAAGCGGGCGATGACGTCGGCAGTTTCTGCCAACGCTTCGCGATGTGGGTGATGCCCAACATTCGGCATCTCATAAACAGTCAGCAGACCGGCGGGGCAAAGTCTGCGAGCGGCACCAATCTGGGCCTTAGTTCCGTAAGCATCCTTCGTCCCCTGGATGATGATTGCCGGGACGGTCCATCGCGTAAGGGCTGTCTCGATTGTCCATCCGCGCCGAGCCGGATCCAACCAGGCGTCGTTCCAGCCGCGAAAGGCTCCCTCGACATCGGTATGCCGACGGCCGAGACGGACCTTCAGATCGCCATTGTCGTAGGCGTCCCGGGCCCGTCGGGCCCCGGCCAGCGTCGCCTCCTCGACGAAAAAATGGGGCGCGATGAGGATGCCGCCCCGCACGCGGGTGTCGCCCTCCGCCAACGCGAGGGCCGCGATCGAGGCGCCATCGGAATGGCCGATCAGCAGGCCGCTTCGCAGTCCCGCGAGGTCGAGGACCTGGGGAAGTATGGTGCAGGCTTCATGTTCGAGAAAGTCGGTCCGGCGGGGCAGAGGCACCGGACTCGAGGCCCCATAACCCTGGCGCGAGAAAGCCAGGACACCGCATCCGGTCTTCTCGACCAGAATTTCCGGCAGCGGGCCCCACTGCGTGGCAGAACCGAGACCCTCATGAAGCAACACCAGCGTCGGCGCCAAGTCCGGCTGCGGACCGACAAAACGGTATTCCAGCCGTAGGTCGGCCACCGCAAAGGCGCCGAATGTGTCGAGAGGGATCATCCCATCTCCACCATCATCCTCTCCGCGATCTTTTCCGCAATCATCAAGGTCGGGACGTTCGTGTTTGCGCTAGGAAGGCGGGGCATCACCGATGCGTCGGCGACGGACAGGTTGTCGGTTCCGATGACGTGTCCCCCCGGATTGACCACCGCGCCGGGATCGTCGGCCCGGCCCATGCGGCACGTACCGCTCGCATGCCAGACCCCGAAGACGTTGTCCCGGACAAAGTCGTCGAGAGCGCCATCGTCCTGAAGCACTGTCGCCCAAGCGTGGCCGCCTAGGACGGCGCGCAGCAGCGGGGCGCGCAGCATGGCCGGTGCATCGAACACGGGGGCGAGGAGGCCGGTGAGCCACCGGTTGCGAGGGGAGACGGCGCTCAACCGGCGGATCAGCGGCGAATAGTTCGCGGGGAAGAGGTCGTCGGAGCGGGGGTTCAGCGTGGGCGAGACCACGAGGTCGCTGAGCAGCCGAATCCCCGAGGCGAGGCGTTCGAGATCGCGGCGATCCGAGAGCAGGCCGAGATCGATGTCGGGCGGGCCGGACGGGTTCGCCGGATCGAGGCGCAGGCGCCCGACCGAGTGCGGTTGGTTCACCCAGAGGAAGTAGAGCGCAAGGCGTCCGCCGAGGGCGTGCCAGCCGGCACGGGCGGAGGCAGTGAGATACATATCGGAGGCGCAGCCTTCGGGATGGCCGGACGAATAGCGCAGGGCCAGCAAGCTCGCGCGCCGGAAGGTCTCGGGCAGCCGGAGCGGGCGGGGAAGGACCTGGGCCATCGTCAAAGCGGGATGGTCCCGCAGGTTCTCGCCGACGCCCGAACGATCCAGCCGGACGGATATCCCGCAGGCGGAGAGCGCATCGCCCGGGCCGATCCCGGCACGCAGGAGGAGCACCGGCGATTGAAGAGCGCCGGCGCACAGGACTACGGAGGCGGCGCTCACTTGTTGCTCGGATCCGTCGCCCCGCCGCAGCACGGCCCCGGTCGCGCGGCGCCCGTCCATCACCAGCGAACGGACCTCGAGGCCGGCGGCGATGGTGAGATTCGGCCGGGCCCGCGTACCCACATCCAAATACGCGGCGGCGGCCGAGACCCGCGCGTCGTCCCGGTTGGAGAAGGCCGGCGGGAAGATCCCGTCCTCGAACTCGCCGTTCTGATCGACGCGCCGGGGCAGCCCCGTCGCATCGAAGGCGCGGGCGACCGCATGGGCGAAGGGAGGCCATGCGGGCTCCAGGATGCGCCGGATCGGGAGCGGCCCATCATGGCCGTGCAGCGGACCGCCGCAATCGAGGTCGGTCTCGAGCCTGCGGAAATACGGCAGTACGTCGTCCCAGGCCCAGCCCTCGGCGCCGAGCGCGGCCCAGGCCTCGTAATCGCGGGGCAGCCCGCGGTTGGCCGCCTGGACGTTGATGCTGGACGAGCCGCCCATCACCCGGCCCTGCTCATAGGCCCGCCGCCGCATGCGACCGCGGGAGTCGCGGGTGACCGCCGCGTCGAGCCCCGGCCAGATGTAGGTGTCGCCATGGAACAGCGGCATCGGATAGCTGTCGAGAATCTCCGCCGGCACCCGGCCCGGCGGTGTATCGATGCCGGCTTCGACGAGGAGCACCCGGCGCCGCGGGTCGGCGGAGAGCCGGTGGGCCATCACGCAGCCGGCAGAGCCCCCGCCGACGATCAACACGTCGACCGTTTCGGGCAAGGCGTTCATGGGATCAGCCGATCGCCGCGCGCCAGTCGGCGCCGGACACGAGCACCGCGTCGAGATCGACCTCGGCCTCGCCGGGAACACGGATGCGCTTGAATTTCATGGGGGGCGCGTCCAGCGGAACGGTCGCGTCGAGACCCATCTTCGCGCCGACCCCCTCGCGGCCTGATGGATCGAGCTTCGAGCCTTGGGCGTGAGGGATGACGACGAGGTCTCGGTCCGCCTGGAACCGCGTCGAGACCGCCCATTCGACTTCTTGCGGGACGTGGATGTCGACATCCGTATCGACCACGACTGCGTGCTTGATGTCGTAGTGGGCCGCGAAGGCCCCGAGCAGCACGTTCTTGGCCTCACCCTCCTGTGTCTTCCGCAGGCGGACGTAGAGGTGGTAACGGCCAACTCCCCCCAGGGACAGATGCACGTCCTCGACACCGGGGAAGCTGCGCTGCAGCGTTGCGAGGATCGTGGCCTCCCGGGGGATCGCCCCCAGCAGCAGATGCTCAAGGCCGCCGCCGACGATCATATGAAAGATCGGATCGCGCCGGTGCGTCACCGCATCGACCTGCATGACGTGCCGCTTGGCCCGCTCCCCGTAATATTGCGGGAATTCTCCGAATGGCCCTTCCGGCTCGCGGATTTCGGGCAGGAGGCGGCCCTCGATCACAATCTCTGCGTTCGCCGGAACGCGCACGCCGTTCGTCAGGCACTTGACCACGTCGAGGGGTTGGCCGGTGAGCGCCCCGGCGATCTCCAACTCGTCGTGGCCGAGGGGCACGATGGCCTGGGAGGCGAGGAGGCAGGCGGGATCGACGCCGACCACGAGGGCGACTTCGAGGCCCCGGCCCTGGGCCTCGGCCTTGCGGTAGAAATTGTCGGTATGCCGGGGCAGGACCAGCACGCCGATCCTGTCCGGACCGCTGATTTGGCAGCGCAGGATGGCGACGTTCTGCAGGCCGGTCTCTGGGTCCCGGGAGATCATCAGGCCCGCCGAGATGTAGGGGCCGCTGTCGTGCTCGTTCAGAGTCGGCACCGGCAGGATCTTCAGGATGTCGAGTCCCTCCCGGTGGACGACCTCCTGCGCGGGGGCGGAGTTGTGTTCGTGCCAGGGGAACGGCTGGGCGGCGGCCTGCTGGAAATGGGCGACGAGGTGATCCTGCGTGGTGCCGAGGGCTTCCGCCATCCAGGCCCGGCTCGACACGAGCCCGGAGACGATGGTGCCCGGATGCCCCCCGGGCTGCGGAAATAGGCTGGCCTGCCGGCCGTCGAGGCGGTTCGCCACCGCCGCTGCCTCGTGGCGCAAGCCGATTCCCGGCCGCGCGATGGCGAGGCGCCCATCCCCGGACAGCCGATCGAGCCAGTCGCGGAGGGAACGGACGGGATTGGGCGCGTTCATGCTGTCCTCACGGCGGGGTCTTCTCAACCAAGCTTGCCATGGGAGTAAGCGTTAAGCTCTTCTCGCAGGCGGGAAAAATAACGATTGGTGATGCCGCCCATCAGCCGGTTTGAATTGCGCCGACCGGCCCGCACATGGTCCTCTGGCGCGTTGCTCGTGTCGCCTGGGTCCCGTGTATGGATCTCCGTCAGATCTCCTACTTCGTCGCCCTGTTCGAGGAGGGCAGCGTCACCCGCGCCGCGCAGCGGATGAACGTCGTCCAGCCCGCGCTCAGCATGCAGATCGCCAAGCTGGAACGGGAACTCGGCCAGCGCCTGTTCGACCGCCAGCCGAAGGCCATGGTGCCGACAGCCGCCGGCCGGACGCTGCACCGGCTGGTCCACCCGATCCAGCGGGATGTCGCCGACGCCCGGGCGGCCATGGCGCGCCTGTCCCAAACAGTGTCGGGCCGCGTCACGGCGGGCATCCTGTCGTCCCTGTCGATGAGCGTGATCCCCAGCGTCCTCGCTCGCTTCGCGGCGGCCTACCCAGAGGTCGAGCTATCGCTGGCCGATGGCTACAGCAGCACCTTCATCGAGGGCGTCGGCACCGGCGCCCTTGACCTCGCTGTGATCAACCGGCCGGCCCGACGCCTCGGCCTCGTCATGGCCCCCCTCCTCGACGAGGAAATGGTCGTGGTCGGCGGGCGCGACACACCGTTGCCGGTGCCCCTGCCCATCCGGATGGCGGACCTCGCCGCCCTCGACCTGATCCTGCCTTCGACCCGACACGGCCTGCGCGTCGAACTCGACCGCCGTGTCGCCGCCGCGGACGTGACCCTGTGCCCAAAGCTCGAACTCGACCTGCCCCCCGCGATCGCGGACTTTGTGGCGCGCTCGACGCGTTTCACTGTGCTGCCGAGCATCGCCGTCAGCCGACAGCTCGCCGACGGGTCCCTCAAGGCCTACCGCATCGTCGCGCCGCGCATCGCCCGCGAATTGGTGATCATCCACCATCCGCAGAAACCGCTCAGTTACGCGGCGCAGCTCCTCATCGGTATCCTTGAGGAGGAGTTGAACGCGGCGGCGGCCGCACTCCAGGCCCATATCATCACCGGTTGAGCCCCCCGGACTGATGGCAGCGATCAGCCGACGTTATTCGACACGGGCGAGCACACCCCGATACTGTCACCGGCAAGGTCGCCGCGCCCGTTGCGGCCGGGAGGAACGATGACACCGCTGCCCCTTGTGGTCGGCATCTCGGGTGCTTCGGGGGTGATCTATGGGATCCGTCTCCTGGAAATCCTGCGCGACCTCGCGATCCCGGCCCATCTCGTGATGTCGCGCTCGGCCGAGGTGACGCTGGCCCATGAGACCGACCTCAAGGTCGCCGACGTCCGCGCCCTGGCCGCCAAGACCTACGCCCAGGGGGACATCGGCGCCTCAATCGCCTCCGGCTCCTTCCGGACCCGCGGCATGGTCGTGGCTCCCTGCTCCATGCGGAGCCAGGCCGAGATCGCGACCGGCGTGACATCCGGCCTGCTGACGCGGGCCGCCGACGTGACCCTGAAGGAGCGCCGCCGCCTCGTCCTGATGGTGCGGGAGACTCCCCTCCACACCGGCCACCTCCGCACCATGACGGCGCTCTCGGAAATGGGGGCGATCATCGCCCCTCCGGTTCCGGCCTTCTACGCGCGTCCGGAGAGCCTCGCAGAAATGGTGGACCATACGATCGGGCGGGTTCTCGACCTGTTCGACATCGATGCACCCGGCGTCCGGCGTTGGCGGAGCGGAGAAGGCTGACCGGCGCTCAGCCCTCCAGCGCCGTCGCGAGAACCCGCAGCGGTGCCTCCGGCCAGGTCCGGCCGAGATGGGCGGCATAGAGGGCCAGCGCCTCGCCGCCCGAACTCACCGGCATATCTGGGACCGGCGCGGCCTCGAAGAGAGCCGCGAGGGCGAGGCGCTCCGCCTCGATCTCCGCGAGCTTGATCCGCTCCCGGAGCGCCTCCGTCCCCTGGCCCGGCATGAGGTCAGACCGCATCGCCCGGCGGATCGCCCGTAAGGGAATAATCACCTGTCCGCGCCAGGGGCCAATCCGGGCTTCCGCTCCGGCGAGCGCCGAGGCGTCCAGCCTTCGTCCGGTCCTCCCGCACCAGATCAGGTACAGGAGCAGGGGCACATCGGCGCCGCCCTCGTCCTGGAGGGCGAGGCAGGCCGCGGCGACGCCGGGCCGGCCATAGAATGCGCAGGCGAAGGTCCAGAGGGGATCACTCGTCATGGGAGGCCTCCGCCCGCGCAGAACCGTATCGTCAGGCCCGGTCGAGATTGCCCTGCGTCTCGTTGGTCAGGAAGGCACCGACAAGATAGACCAGGGTGACGCCGGTCGTGATGACGGCCAGCACCATCGGAATCTGCGTCGGCCCGTCGGCGACAAGGGAGACGAGCGTCGGCAGCATGCCGCCGAGGGCGAAGCCGATGTTCCAGGTCAGGCCCGTCCCCGTGGCCCGCACCGCCGTCGGGAATTTTTCGTTGAGGAAGATCAGCAGCGGCCCGTAGCTGGCGTTGGCGATGAGCGCCAGCAGGAAGGCGCAGGCCGCGACCCCAACGAGGCTCGTCGTGTTCGCCATGGTCAGGAACAGGGCGGGAAAAGCGAGCAGGCGGATGACGCCCATCAGAAGGAACGACCGTTTGCGCCCGATATGCTGGCTCAGTTCGCCCATGCCGCAGGCGCCGATCGCCGCCGCGACGTTGGCGCCGATCAGGATCATCGAGGCGGTGGCGTTCGGCACGCCGTTCACGAGCTTGAGGAGGGTCGGCAGGTAGCCGGACGTAAGGTAGTAGGCTGCGCCACCACCGAAGGAGATGAGAGTCGCGACCGCGAAGCTTCGCCGGTTGGACGGTGAGAACAGGGAGCGGATCGGCGAGGCCTCCGCCGGAGCGCCTGCCCGGAGCGCCGCCTTCCGGGCCTGGAGATCCTTGAAGATCGGGGATTCCTCGAGATTGCGGAAGAGGATCAGGCCGATCACCGAGGTCAGGAGACCCGAGAAGAACATCAGCCGCCAGCCCCAGTCGGCGAAGGCTTCTCCCGGCGCCATGAGCGAGACGACATAGAAGACCAGGGAGGCAAGCAGGCCGCCGATGGCCGAGCCGCCACCGCCGACCGCCCCGGACATCAGCCCCCGCCACCGCTCCGGCACGGATTCCGTACCGATCGTGTGGGATGCCGCGACGACGCCGCCGACGAAGATGCCCTGGACGAGGCGGAAGAAAAGGAAGACCGCAGTCGCGAGCCATCCGATCTGGCCGACCGTCGGCAGGAGACCGAAGACCGCGGTCGATATGCCGACGCCGACCACCGCCACCATGAGGGCGCGACGGCGGCCGAAGCGGTCCGCATAGGAGCCGAACAGGGCCGAGCCGAGGGGCCGGATCAGCAGCGTGACCGCGAAGGACGCATAGGCGCCGGCCAGCGACAGCATCGGCTTGTCCGCCGGGAAGAACAACGTGCCAACGACCGGCGCGACGTAAAGCAGGATGAACAGGTCGAAGAGATCGAGCCCCCAGCCGAACAGCGAGGCCATGGCGGCGGTCACCGTCTGCCGGCCTGTGGGTTTGGCGAGGGCGGGGGGATCGGATGCGAAGGTGGCGGCGGTCTGCATAGATTTCCTCCGGGGGATGCGGTCGTTGCCGCGGGGGGCCGGTTCGGGCTCTGGGTCTGGGCGGGAGCCATTCGGGCGTGCGCCGTCGTTTCCCGCCTGGGCGGGATCGAAGCGGTGCGGTAGGCGTCACAGGATGGGGGGAACCGCTCGGCAGCCCCCCCGGCGCGGCCGGACTATGAGCCGGTGAAGCGCGGCGCGCGCTTGGCGTGGAACGCCTCGACGCCCTCGCGGAAGTCGTCGGCCTGACGAAGGCGGCTGTAGCAGTGTCCTTCGAGCTCGATGGCGATGGACAGGCTCGCGTCTTCGGTGTCGTTGAGGAGCTTCTTGGCGGTGCGCTGGGCGATGGGCGAGAAGGCGCGCAGTTCCTCCACGAGGGCGTCGGTGGCCTTCTCCAGGTCCGCGTCGGGTACGCATTCGGTGGCGATGCCCCAGTCGAGGGCCTGCCGCCCGGGGATGCGCTTGGAGCGCATCACGATATCCTTGGTCCGGGTGATGCCGACGATCTTCTGGAGCCGGGCCGAGCCGCCGGAGCCGGGAATCTGGCCGAGCTTCTGTTCGGGAAGCGCGTAGCGGCAGGTCTCGGAGACGATGCGGAAGTCGCAGGCCAGCGAGATCTCGAAGCCGACCCCGAACGTGTAGCCACGGTTGGCGGCGATGACGGGCTTCGAGCAGCGGGCCGGCGCCGCCATGTTCCAGGCGAGCTTCGAGACGTGTTCGGGCGAGGCGTCGAGGAAGCCCTTGATGTAGCCCCCCGACGAGAAGTGCTCGCCCTCCGCCCGCAGAACGATGACCCGCACGCGGGGATCCTCGTCCAGCGCCTCGAACACCTTCCGGATCTCGTCGCGCTGGGGCATCGCGATGACATTCATCGGCGGCCGCGCCAGGATCACGTCGGCACGCTCGCGCTCGGCGTCGATCTCGACGCGGAAGCCGTCGAGGTTCGTCAGGCGCGGGTCGATGGTGGGGGTGTCAGTCGTCATGGGTCTGGGCTCTCGCTGTAATTCGTTGGGGGGTGTCAGGCGGCCTCGTGGCCTTCGGCGCGGGGCTCGGATCCGCTTTCGGGCATGTACTCGCCCGCCACGAGTTGGCGGCGCAGCAGCTTGCCGACCGGCGATTTCGGGATCTCGTCGACGAAGACGTAGCGGCGCGGCAGCTTGTGGCTCGGCAGGCCGCCCGCCCGGCAATGGGCGTCGAGCGCCGCTTCGTCGGTGCTACCGCTCCGCTTGATGAAGGCCGCCACGATCCGGCCCCAGCGCTCGTCGGGCAGGCCCACGACGGCGACCTCGGACACGGCCGGATGCAGGGACAGGCGACTCTCGATCTCGACGGGCGAGACATTCTCGCCCCCGGTGATGATCATGTCGTCGACCCGGCCGGTGACGTAGAGGTCGCCATCGGCGTCGGCGAAGCCGGTGTCGCCGGTGAAGTACCAGCCGTCGCGAAAGGCCTTGGCGTCGGCCTCGGGGCGATGCCAGTAGCCCTCGAAGGCTTCGTCGCCCTTGGCGATGACGGCGATCTCGCCCTCCTCGCCCGGCGCGGCGGTCCGGCCTGGGTCGCCCCCCATGGGCACGACGCGCACCATAGTGTTGAGGCCCGCCCGCCCGGCCGAGCCGGGTTTCACCGCCGCCTCGTGGTTGATCGTGAAGGTGTAGACCTCCGACGAGCCGTAATGGTTGACGAACAGGTCCGGCCGGAACGCCTCGGTCAGGCGGGCGAGCAGGCCGTCCGTCATCGGCGCTCCGGCGAAGCCGAGCTTGCGCACGGAGGTCGTGTCGGTCGCCGGGAAATCCCGGTGGTGCACGAGGTCGTGATAGAGGGTCGGCACGAGGTAGAGGTTGGTGATCCGCTCGGCCGCGATCAGCCGCAGCGCCCCGGCCACGTCGAAGCGCGGCAGGCAGACGAAGGTCCCGCCGATCAGCGACATGGCGAGGAGCGAGCGCACGCCCATCGTGTGGTAGAGCGGCATGACGCCGAGCGTCCGCTCGCCACGCCCGTAGAGGTTCTGCGCCACGTGGGCGAGTGCCGCCGCCCGCTCCGCCCGGTGCCGCCGAGGGACCCCCTTGGGCTTGGCGGTGGTGCCAGAGGTGTAGAGCATCAGCGAGATCGCTTCCGCGTCGACCCGGGGCGTCGCCGGGGGGCCTTCGGTGGCGGCGAGGTCGGCAAAGGCGGTCTCGCCGGGGCCGGGTGGCGTGCCGACGGCGATGCGCGGGATCCGCTGCGACGCCGCGCTATCCCGCAGGCTCCCGGCCGAGACCGGTTCGTAGGCGATGGCGCGGGCTTGCGCGTTCTCGATCGCGAAATCGATCTCCTCGGCCTTGGCCCGCCAGTTGATCGGCGTGATCACGATTCCCGCGAACTGGCAGGCCCAGTGCAGGGTCGCTGCCTCGTGCCGGTTCTGGAGGACCGTGACGAGGTGGTCGCCGGGCTTCAGCCCGAGCCGGTCGAGCCCGGCCACGGTCGCGGAGATGACCCCGAACCACGCCGCGTAGGTCAGCCGGGTCTCCCCGTCGACGAGGGCCAGGGCGCGGGGATCGCGGGAGACGCTCGCGAGGAAGCTGGTGCCGAGATCAAGCATGGGCGGCCTCCGGGGATGACGGGGCCGGGATGTCGCCCCTGAGTTCCGCAGCCGCCTCCAGGGCGGCCTCGATGATCGGCGCGTAGCCGGTGCAGCGGCAGAGATGGCCGCCGATCACTTCCGTGATCTCTTGGCGTGATGGGTTCGGCCGGAAGGCGAGATAGGCGTCGAGCGACATCAGGATGCCGGCGGTGCAGAAGCCGCATTGCAGGGCGTGCCGCCGCCGGAAGGCCGCCTGGAGGACCCCGAGACGGCCGGGCTCCGGCGCCAGGCCCTCGACGGTCCGCACCGTGCAGCCCTCGATCCCGACGGCCAGGGTCAGGCAGGCGCGGGCCGGCACGCCGTCGATGGAGACGGTGCAGGCGCCGCAGACACCGTGCTCGCAGCCGACATGCGTGCCTGTGGCCCCTAGCCCGTGGCGCAGGGCGTCGGTCAGCAGGGTGCGGGTCTCGACCTCGACCGTGGTCTCGCGTCCGTTGAGGGTGAAGGCGACCGTGTGACGGCCCTTCGCGTCTAGCTGTGGCATGGCACGGCCTCCTGATGGGTGTCGCCTCTTGCGGCCCTGGCTGCTTCCTGCAGCACCTGGCGGCCAAGGCGGCGCACGAGGTCGCGGCGGTAGCGGGCGGTGCCGTGGAGGTCGTCCCCCGCGCCGAGGTCCCAGGCGAAGGCGTTGAGGGCATCGTCGAGCGCCGACCCGTCGAGATGGGGGAAGTCGCGGGCGATGGGCCGGTCGGCGACGCCGCCCACGGCGAGCCGCATCCGGGTTCCGTCCACGACGCCCGCGCAGGCGACGATGGCGTAGTCGCCGTGCCGCCGCCCCACCTCGGCGAAGGCGGTGCCGGTGCCCTCCCGGCGCAGGGGATAGGCGATGGCCTCGATCATCTCGTCGTCGGCCCGGTCGGTCACCATCATGCCGGTGAAGAAGTCCTCGGCCGCCACGCGCCGGACCTTCCGGCGGCTGCGCAGGTGGATCTCCCCTTGGAGCGCCACGAGGCAGAGGGGGATTTCCGCGCTCGGGTCGGCATGGGCGACGGAGCCGCACAGCGTCCCCCGTGCCCGGGTCTGGATGTGCCCGACCCACGGCAGGGCGGCGGCCAGCAGCGGCAGATCCCTCGCGAGACCCGGCCGGTCGAGCAGGATCGCCTGCCGCACGCCCGCCGGGATGACGAGGGCGCCCTTGTCGGGGCGGGGCTCCTTCAGGGCGGGGATGCGCATCACGTCGACGAGCATGGCGGGCTTCGTCAGCCGCATGTTAAGCATCGGCATCAGGGACTGGCCGCCCGCGATGATCCGGGCCTCGGGGCCGTGCTGGCGCAGGGCTTCGAGGGCGTCGTCCAGGGACGTGGCGCGCAGATAGGCGAAGGACGCGGGCTTCATGCGGACACTCCCAGGCGCGCGAGGAGCCGGCGCAGGAGGGCCGGGAGACGGGAGGGTCGGCTGGCGGATCCGCCGGCCCGCCGGGCGAGGGCCGTGAAGAACCCGCCGATGATCACCCGCGCGGCGCCGTCCAGGAGACGCCCGCCCACCGCCGCGACCTTGCCGCCCACCGCCGCCTCGTAGACGTAGGCGATCCGCGTGCCCCCGGCGCCGTCGGGCTCCAGGGTCAGGCGGCCGGTGCCGCCGCCGCTGCCGAGGCCGCCCGTCACCGTACCGGTGAGCGTCACCGCCCGGGGCTCATCGAGATCGGAGAGGATGACTTCGGCCTTGTAGCGGCCCTTCACCGGGCCAACGCCAAGGGTGACGTCGGCCTGGAACCGGGTGCCGGAGAGCTTCCGCACCCCATGCGAACCAGGAATGACGGAGGCGAGCACATCCGGATCGAGAAGCATCGCCCAGACCGTCTCCGGGGGAGCCGTGACGGCGGCCGAGCCCTCACCGCGCAGGGTGCGGTCGCCCGCCTTGGCGGCGGGCTTCGGGGCAGAGTGGCCGGCGGGGGGCGCCCGCTCCTCCCCGGACGCCGCGAGGGCCGCGAGCTTGGCGGGGGTCAGAGGCAGGTCGATAGCGTCGAGGCCCAGCGCGTCGGCCACCGCATTGGCGAGGCAGACCGGCGTCGACATGCAATTGCCCTCGCCGACCCCCTTGGCGCCGAGCGGCGTGAAGGGCGACGGACTCTCGACGTGCAGGATGCGCAGATCCGGCACCTCGGTCGCGGTGGGCAGCAGGTAATCGGCGAAGGTACCGGACAGGAAGGCGCCATCGTCGCCGTAGGACAGTTCCTCGAAGACCGCCGCGCCGAGCGCCTGCGCGAAGCCGCCGCGCACCTGACCCTCGACCATGCCCGGGTGCAGGATGCGCCCGCAATCGTGCATCGAAACGTAGCGATCAATGATGATCTTGCCGGTGACCCGGTCGATCTCCAGACCGCAGATGTCAAAGATGAAGCCGTGGCAGAGCGAGGAGTTGATATGGTCCTCCGCATCCGGCGCCGTCAGCTCTGGGGGCGTCCAGAACACCGTCTCGCGGATCACCGCGCCGAGATCCTCGGGTACGAGGCCCGGCGACCAGTGGCTGGTGGCCGCCACCCGCGCGAAGGGCAGGCCCGCATCCGGGTTCAACCGCGAGGCGATGCGTCCGCCCGCGAACACCAAATCCTCGGGACGCAGGTTCAGCTGCGCCGCCGCGATCCGCGCGAGCCTGTCGCGCAGGCGGGTGGCGGCGAGGTGCGCGACCCCCGCCACGGCGGCGGCGAAGCGGCTCGCGTAGTTGCCCGAGGCGATGGACCACGCATCCTTGGCGGTATCGAGGTCGGCGGTGACCCGGACCTGCTCCATCGGGAGGCCGAGCACGTCGGCCACCACCTGGGCGAGCACCGTCCGGTGCCCCTGGCCTTGCGGCACCGAGGCGACCTGCACCGTCACCGAGCCGACGGGATCGAGGGTGATGGTGGCCGTCGATTGCGCGCCGTTCTTGGGCCCAGCCTTGGCGCGCTCCTCCGCCGTCAGCACGGTGGTGATGTAGCCCATGTTGGAGACACTGGGCTCCACCGCCGCCGTGAGGCCGATCCCGTAGAAGCGACCCTCGGCGCGGGCGGCGTCACGCCGCCGCTTCAGCTCGTCGAGTCCGCCGTCCCGGGCTGCTTCGTCGAGGGCGCGCTGGTAATCGCCGGAATCGTAGAGGGCGCCGGTCGCGGTGCGGTAGGGAAAGGCGTCGGCCGGAATCAGATTCCGGCGGATCACCGTGAAGGGATCGAGGCCCAGCGTCAGCGCGATGCGCTGCATCAGTCGTTCGAGCGGAAAGTAGACCTGCGGCCCGCCGAAGCCGCGCACGAGGCCGGTCGGCGTCTTGTTGGTCAGCACCACCCGGTTGCGCACGGCGACGTTGCGGATGGCGTAGGCGCCGGTGAGGTTGCCGTGCATCCGGTAGAGCGTGGCGGGTTCGGGCGCCCGCAGGTAGGCGCCGCAATCCTCGACCTGATCCCAGTCGAGCGCGGTGACGCGCCCATCCGCGTCGAAGGCGGCCCGGAGGGTCGTGACCCGGTTCGTGGCGGAGACGGAGGCCGAGAGGTGCTCCAGCCGGTCCTCGATCCACTTCACCGGCTGGCCCACGAGGCGCGCCGTGGCGGCGATCAGCACGGCGTAGGGCGCGACGCCCTGCTTCACTCCGAAGCTGCCGCCGGAATCGGGGGGCGTGCGCAGGCGCAGGCGGTTGCCCGGCACCTTCAGCGCCCGGGCCACCACCGCGTGGATGCTGAACGGCCCCTGGAAGTTCGCCAGCACGTCGTAGGAATCGTCGGTGGGATCGTAGGAGGCGACGACGCCGTAGGTCTCCATCGGCGAGCCGGTGTTGCGTGGGTAGCGCACGGTCACGGACAGGCTGTGCGAACTGTCCGCGAAGGCCGCCTCGGGCTCGCCGTAGCGAAAGCGGCGGTCGCTGACGCAATTGGCGCCGACGCCCTCGTGCAGGATCTCGCTGTCGGGGGCGAGGGCCGACAGCGGGTCGACCACCGCCGGGCGCACCCGGTACTGCACCTCGATCAGGTCGCAGCCGTCCTCCGCCAGGTAGCGGTCGCGGGCGACGACGATGGCGACGGGCTCGCCGACATAACGCACCCGGTCCACCGCGATGGCGCGGGCATCGACGGCCGCCCGCAAGGCCGGGACGAGGCCGGTCGTGACGGCGTCGAGGTCCCGGCCCGTGACCACGGCGGTGACGCCGGGCAGCGCCTTGGCCGCCTGGACGTCGATGCCAAGGATGTCCGCATGGGCGTGGGGCGAGCGCAGGATCGCCGCGTGCAGCGTGCCGGGCCGCGTGCCGAGGTCGTCGATGTAGCGGCCGAGCCCGGACAGCAGGGCGGCGTCCTCGACGCGCTCCACGGACCGTCCGACATAGCTCGATGACACGATGCCCAAGCCGTTTCCTCCGCCGGACCTCTCGATGGGGTCCATGTCTCGGGGAGAATGGCGGCTCCGTGTGGGTACGGCGATGCCGAGGCGTCTCGCGACTTACCGAAACGTCTCATTCTTTGATGACGGCGCCGTCAGGCAGCGGGCTGCCCGCCCCGCCGGACGATACCGCGGAAGATGCTTGGGGGTACGCTGACGTGGTCTCGGAAGAAGCGCGAGAAATGTGCGGGCGCGGCGAAGCCGAGGCGCATGCCGATCGCGGTGATGGGCTCCTCGCTGCTCACGATGGCCTCGACGGCCTGCTCGATCCGGATCGCGTTCAGGAAGACATGCGGTGGGGCCCCGGTGGATTGCTCGAACAGGCGGTAGAACTGGGCGCGGGAGAGGCCCGCCTCGCGTGCCAGCGCCTCGGTGCCCAGCATGGCGCCGGGCTCTGCCCGCACCCGCGCGATGGTGCGTCGGATGCGCCAGTCGCCAGCGTTGCGCCGGGCGGCGGCGCGGAGGGAAAGGGGCTCCTCGCGCCAAGCCGTGAACCGCTCGATCACGGCGACCATCAGGTTCGACAGCAACTCGTCCTGGATGTGGGAGGAAAGCGGCGCGTAGACCATCTCGGCGGCGAGGTCGTGGGCGAGCCGGCGAATCGTTGGTGTGACGGCACCCGACGGTTGTCCGAAGAAACCGGGCGCCCCGCTCGCAGCCCAATTCCGCCGGAACGCGCCGAGCCAGTCGGGCTCGATGTACAGAGCCAGGATCATCGCCTTGGCCCGCTGGGGATCGTGCAGGTAGGCGTGGGTCTCCCAGGCGTTGATCAGGACAGCCTGATCGTCGGTGAGCGCGACAACCTGATCACCGACGAGGAACTGCGTGTCGTCTCCCTCGACCTTCAGGAGCACGTGGCAATGCGGGTGCGCGTGGCGGACGAGGCTGCGGTCCATGTCGAGGAGCGCGACGCGGCCGAAGGTGCCATGGGCGATCTCAAGAGCCTCGGACATCTGCACTATTTAGCATGGTCCGCGGGTGGCAGCTAGATCGCCGCCGGGACGCCCGTCCCGTCAGGGCGCCTCAACCGGTTCGTTCCGGAGCGTGGTCCTCTTGCGGAGTTCGGCGGTACCCATCACCGCCAGGGGAATGACGAGGGCCACATAGGCGTTGTCGATTCCCCCGGGATCGCCGGCGAGGAACCAGCCGATCGTCAGGACGAGGGAAACCAGGATGCTGACGACGGCGGCCCGCGGGGTGCCGAAGCGCGGAGCGTAGAAGGCAAAGACGACCAGGACAGCCAGCGTCGCCCGCAGGGATTTCGCGAGGAAGGTCACTTTCAGGATATCCGGCGCGAAGATCGCCAGGGGAATCGGGATCAGGCCCACGAGCACCGTCATGCTGCGGACGAACCGCAGGGACGACGTCCCATCCTCGCTCCGACGGCGTGGATGATAGAAATCCTTGAACAGCAGGGTGGCGGCGCCGATGCTGAGGGCCGAGATCGTGCCGAACAGCGACCCCGCCAATCCTGCCACCACGATGGCGGCCAGTAGATCGTCCATCCGGGCGATCAGGCCCGGCAAAGCCTGGATCGCGGGGATTCCCGGCAGCAGCGCCGCCGCGCAGACACCGACCAGGGCGGCGCCGATGCCGAACGGCACGAGCAGGAAGGCACAATAAAAGCTGGCCTGCCGCGCCGTGCGCCCGTCCTGCACGGTATTGATGGCCTGGATCACGTATTGCGTCGAGAAGACCGCGCCGATGCCGGCGACCATCCACGCGAAGATCTGTGACCAGCCGACCGTATCGACCGCGAACATCGCTTCGGGCACGTGGGCCCGCAGGTTCGCGAAGCCGCCGACCTGAGACAATCCGAAGGCCACGGCCGCGAGGATGCCAAGATACTTCACGACGGCATGCAGGACGTTCGTATAGATAACCGAGCGCATCCCCCCGACACTGACATAAAGCGTCGCGACGATACCCGTGATGACGATGGCGCTGGTCCGGTCGACGTTGAGGAGGCCCGCCAGGATCGTACCGCCGCCCGCATAGGTCGAGACCGCGACGATCTGGAGCGCGAAGATCATGATGACCGAGGTCGCGAGCTTGGTCGGGCGACCGTAGGCCTTGGCCAACGCCCCGGAGATCGTGTTCTCGCCGAGTTCCTTGAAGCGGGGCGCCAGGAGAATGGCGTAGAGAACGAAACCGACGGCGAGGGCGAGGACGTTCCAGGCGGCCGACACGCCGACCCTGTAGGCCGTCTGTGTCGTGCCGACGCTCGTGGCGGTCCCGATGAATTCCGACATCAGCAGAAAGCCGATCAGGAATGCCGGATAGCGCGTGCCGCCGGAGGTAAAGCTTCCAGCGCTCCTCGCATGGCGTCGCACAGAGAAACTGATCAGCCCCATCGCCGCCATGTAGGCCAGGGTCAGGGAGAGAACGATCCAGTTTGGCTGCATGGGTGCGGCCTAACGGCGACGCCGTAGCGCTTGCGCGCCAAGGGAACCCAGCATGTTTCCTCCGAATTCATTCGGGGCCGCAGCTATCCTCGCAGGAGCTAGAAGCGACGGCCATTACGGGGGAAACTAGATTTTGAAGAGGAGACGGACAAATATTCTGATTTGATCGGCACCATCAGATTATCTGATTCAGCGCGATAAACCATATAAAGCGCGCCCTAAGCAATTCGCGGCAGGTCAAGAATTGTTGTTATATACATTATAGTTTGTTGAAAAATTTTTATCGATTAAATAGAAATTACTATTCTTGTGTGCTCGAATGCCTAAAAAAAACAGACGATGAAATGGGTCAGAATGTTATCAGAGCGCATTTGTATCGACTTACGTAGGATAGTCACTGAGTAGCAGGCTAGCCGAGAAAGCTAACATACTTCTCGCGACCCGTGTCTGCCATCTCGGGCGGAGTTGGCGCATCCCGATAGCGGTCTTCCGCGGCAGTTGAGCAAAGTCTGCTTAGCTTGGGGCACGAGGGGGCGTAGGCCGTTGGTGACGGCGCGAGGGCAAGGCTGACCTCAACGATGGTGTCGTCAAAGGTCCACCGGGGGATTGTGTGCCTCGGAGCTTAATTCGTGAAGGCACCTGCGAAGCCTCCCTACGGCGATGCACTGTCGGATACATCGACAACCAGGCCATCGCTTAGCTGCCGATAGAACGTCTGCTTTCAGGTTGCTGCCCGGTTCGGCTGAGTGGCAGAAATGGGCGCATCACTGCCATGGCAGCAACGGAACAAACGTCCGCTTTCGGGATCCGCACCTTCGCGCATGAACGACTGCGTTGGGTCGGAAGAAGATCGTCCGCTTCTCCCGCGGACCTTTTCCGAAGCGGACCGGCCGCTCTCGGCCAATCTCAGACAAGGCTGCTAGGCTGCTATTGTTGCTAGAAACCTTCGCTGTCTAGCAACAATAGCAGCCTAGCAAGAATGGGCTATCAACTCGCGACGACCCGGAAGGTCCGCGGGCGCCGAGCAGTCTCACTTACGAGATGATGCTCGACCAGTTGAGCTAGGGCAGCCTCCGCCTCTCTTTTCGTCCGGGTCTTTGCCGGCCCAAACTGCAGAATTTCGACGAACTCGGCCTTCGCCTCCGGCCGCGAGGCTATCCAATCGAGAAGCGCTTTAGCTTGAGTCAGGACCGGATTGACGGGATGTGTATCACGAAGACGCCGCGCCTCGTTGAGATACCATACAACCAGCTCACTCGCAAAGAACATCTCCTCCTCCGCAATGTGAGAGGCGTTGTGGTCGCTTACGAGAGTTAGTACCCCAGCTATACGCGCAGCCTGCTCGGCAGCCTTCGCCGCAACATCTTTGACATCGAAAAACTCGCCATTCCGCGTCGACTGTAGTTCGACCCAATCACTAAGTTGTATCCATAAACTTTTAGCTTCTTGCGTCATCGCTAGTTTGCGACGGCTTGCATCGACATCGGGACGGACATTGATAGTCGTCGCCCGCTCAAGAAGGCTCGACAAACGGTCAGTATACTCGGACAGAGATCGAGCGCTATTTTCTTGCGTAATCCCATGAAAGCGCGAGCCAATGACACTTTTTGGAGCGGCAATCAGCATGCGTGAGAGAAAGCCTTGTTGTATAAGAATCTCGTCATTAAGAAATCTAGCCGAAATCTGCGGCTGAACCATCAAATGAAGCGACAGTCGGCGTTCTTTCAAAACATGAAGGCCGTCAGATGCTCGAATTCGCTTATATGTCCCGCCGTCCCAGAATAAACTAAGCCCTGCAGCAGTGTTAATTCTACTATCTCCTTTCATGCCATAGCCGCCGACAAACTGCCCCCCTTCTGTAGTAAACAAACCAATCGACCGCGGCAGTTTGTTCCACGCGTTTACCAGCCCCTCGAATGTTAAGTCATTGGGAATTAGCACTGGCTCGATAGGCTTCGCAGGCTCAGGACCTAGGGTGCGCAGCATTTCGATGCGGGTGGCTGCATCGATATCCCTATTGGTCCGAATTATATTTTTTTCCATCCTCCATGATTCTCGGCTGTGCCCCCAAACATCAAGGGAGTTTTTGTAATTTGCAAGGGCTTTCTCTTCATGTTCTTTAATTGCTTTGCAAGCAAAAGCATCAGTAGCCGACTTTCTGTCGCCGCTCTCTGCCAATGTCACAAAAAATAAGCTCAGCGGCTTGGCCATGCCATTAGGACCGATAGGCAAGAGAACGTCTGCAAGGTCTTGAACTATCAGTGCTGCCGCAGCTAAGACCGATTGTGCAGCAATTGCGATCGGAACTTGGACAATGTCCGCTATCGCAGAAGCGGCAGCACTCAAATGGGTACCCAGGGCGCGCATTGGATAATCCGCTGCCGCCTGCCTTTCGGGCAGTAGGGGCAGGCTATCCGACGATGGGGCCTTACCGCCATCTTCTGCGGTCGCCTCAGCCCCAAACCGCTCTTCCGACAATGAAGCCTCCTAGAGCGGTATCCGATCATATTGGATCATATGCGTCGTAGCCTCCGGCGGCGAGATAGCGGCGGCATTCGGCTGGCGTGAAGCGTCTGAAGGCTCGTCGGATCGTGTCCCAGAGGTCGCTGATCGT
>NZ_JBKFBI010000110.1:0-20909 GCF_053346095.1 Methylobacterium sp. A52T
CGCGGCGCTCCGAATCCGCCGGGGGGCTCCGATCCGGGGACGACCGCGCCCCCCGGCCGGGTGTCGATCGCGGGGCCGCGCGGTTCGCCGATGCCGCCCAGGCCGCCCTGGCGGCCGCCGGGCTCGGCGCCGAAGCGGCCGGGCGCCTCGTCGGGGAGGTTGCGGAGGTCGAGCCGGTCGCGCTCCCGCTCGAACCGCGGGGCGTCCGGCCGCTGCGGCTCGGGCGCGATGCGGTTCTCGATCCGCAGCCGCTCCACCGTCAGGTCCCCGTCCCGGGCGATCGCCGCGGTCAGCACCGCCCGCACGCTCCCGGTGCGCGGAACCTGCGCGCCCGGGCGACCCGCGACGGCGTAGCCCGCGCCGACGTCGAGCCTGCCGCTATCCCGGCCGATATAGGCCTCGATCGAGACCTGTTTCAGACCCGGCGGGAAGGGCAGGCCGACCTGCGCGGCGTTGGTCACGGTGAGGACGCCGTTCGCCACACGGCCCGTCACCAGGGCGCGCCGGCCCGGCGGCAGGGCGTCGGCGCCCGCGAGGCGGAGGCCGCCGATCCCGAGGCCGCCCGCGACCCGCCGCACCGGGCCGGCGACGCGGTCGGGACCGGTGTCCCGCGGCTCGATCAGGCTCGCCACGATCACCCCGTCGGGCCGGCGCAGCCCGCTCACCGCGACCCGCGCGCCCGGCTGCCACGCGCCGCCGAGACCCGCGGTCGAGACCCGCTGGCCGAGCACCACGAGCCGCCCCGGCGCGACCGATTCCACCGGCCCGACCACTTCGCTGGTGACGTCGATCCGTCCG
Source organism: Methylobacterium sp. A52T (assembly GCF_053346095.1). Lineage (NCBI taxonomy): Bacteria > Pseudomonadati > Pseudomonadota > Alphaproteobacteria > Hyphomicrobiales > Methylobacteriaceae > Methylobacterium > Methylobacterium sp. A52T. The sequence goes on from NZ_JBKFBI010000110.1 coordinate 799, forward strand.
GTGGCGAGTCCGCCGCCCTCGGGCCGCGCCACCACGTGGACGACCTGACCGATCTTCAGGTCGGCGGCCTTCGCGGCCGTGCCGTCGATGCGCACCTCCACCTCGGGCGGATAGGCGATGCGCAGATCGTTGACGACGATCGAGCCGAAGCGTCGGATCGTGCCGATCACGCCGGTGCCGCCGATCCCGCGGTCGCCCTCGCCGAGGGGCCCACTCTTCGGCTCGTCGGTCCGCATCATGCCGGTCCCGCCGATGCCTTGATCGCGCGGGGATTCCTGCGACCGGACGGTGCCGGGCAGCACGGTCGCGGCGCCCGCGAGCAGGCGCAGGACGAACCGGCGGTTGAGCGTGGCGCGCACCGGCCGCCCTCTCACCGCTCGTCCGCTCGCGGCGCCGGCGGCGCCGCTTCGGTGTAGACGTACAGGCCGAAGTTCCAGCGATGCGTGCCGCCGGGATCGGTCTGGCAGGCGGCGTGCGCTTCCCGGTTGGCCTGCTGCAGCGCCTCCATGGCGATCTCGCGGGCGCGCGCCTCGAGCCTGGTCGCGAGGTCCTTGGACAGCCCGTCGTAGTGGACCGCCCGCTCGAGGAAGCGCGGCGCGTCTCCGAGGATGTTGGCGACGGCGGCGGCGATGTGGTCGTGCAGGTTGCGGCCGAAATAGTAGAGCTGGGGGCCCTCGGCGCCGTCTCCCCTCGGCACGTAGGCGGCCTCGGCCAGCACGATCCGGTCCTGCGGATCGGTGAAGGCCAGCCCGCGATCGATCCACTCGTCGAGGACGGCGCGCGGCCGCAGGTCCCGCGTCACGCCCGCGACCAGCGACTCGAACGAGGGTGCGCCGCCCTCGGCCGTGCGCGGAAGTTTCAGGGGCTGGCCCTGCGCGTCGGTGAAGGCCGGGTCGGCGATCCAGCGGGCGATGATCCGGCTGGTGCGGGAGACGACCGCCGGGACGGCGCTGACCGGAGCACCGGCGCCCCGCAGGCGCCGGACCTCCTTGCGATGGATGCCGGTGAGCAGGGAGACGCGGCTGTCGGTCTGCTCCTTGCCGCTGAGGGCGAAGTCGTACTCGGCGACGTTCACGTAGAGCTCGCGCAGCAGGTCGGTGAGCGCCGGGAAGGTGATGCCGCGGGCGACGAGCAGGCGCACGAGGGGTCGCAGCAGCCGCGCCAGCGGCGCGTGCAGGCTGGCGCCCTCCCGCGGTGTATCGGCAGTGTCAGACATGGCCGCATCGTGACGGCTCATGCCGTGGGACACAATCCCACCGCGTGCGGCGACGCACACTGGTCCGTCGATTTCGCGTTGACGTGGGATTTTTGCACACGTAGACAAGCTTCGTGGTCAAATTTCCCACGAAATGCGGGGCCGGCCGATGACGACTGATACGCGAACGCTCGTGGCGATGCCCCTGCCGCCGCTCACGCTTCCCACTGCCCAGGCGCGACGGTCCCGCCTGAGTGATCCCCTTCCGCGGCTCCGACGCCTCGTCTGCGTCGTCGCCGCGCTCACGCTGCCCGTCCTCGGGGTCGCCGTCGCGGAAACGGTCCACCGCGCCGGTTCACCGAGGGCGCCGCAGGCCGCCGCTCCCGCCACCCCCTCAGGCGGGGCGGGGGGGCGACCGCCCCCCCCCGCGGGCCCCCGGGGGCCCCCGCCGCCCCCCCCCCCCCCCCCCCCCCCGGGGGGGGCGGCGCCACCCTCGGGTGCCGTCGGGACCCGACGCGCCGCGAGAGCCGTGAGGGTCGCGGCGCGCACCGGAGAGAACCGGGAGGTCCGCTCTTGATCGCCCTGTCCGGTATCGACCGCGCACGAACTGCGCCGAACTGCGGTGGGGCGGCGATCCTCGATCTCGCCCTCTGCCTGATCCTGTCCGTGACCGTCGTCGGGCTGCTCCTCCTGGCCCTCTGATCCCGCGGCTCCGCCGCGCGCCGAACGAGATTTCCATGAACGCACGAATCTCCGCAGCCCTCGCGGGCGCCGCATGCGGCTGCCTGGCCCTCACCGCCCAGGCGGCCGACCTGCCCCGCCGCGCGCCGCCGCCGCCACTGCCGTCGCTTCCGGTCTTCACCTGGACGGGCTTCTATGCCGGCGTGAATGCGGGATACGCGTTCCCGACCGGGAGCGGCGGCTTCACCGACCCGACCTACGGCACCGTCACGGGCGGCGGCCGGTCCGGCGGCTTCGCCGGCGGCGGCCAGATCGGCTACAATTACCAATTCACGCCGGGCTCCGGCGTCGTCGTCGGCGTAGAGACCGACATCCAGGGCGCGGCCTTCGCCAAGGCGGACGCCGCCTATCTCGGCACGACGCCGTATTACAGTGTCCGACCGAGCCTCGACTATTTCGGCACGGTCCGCGCCCGGCTCGGCTACGCGTTCGACCGGGTCCTCGTCTACGGGACCGGCGGCTTCGCCTACGGCGGCGGGGCGCGCGCGACCTACGCGGGCGCCTACCCCTACACCCTGCCGTCGACCGACCGGACCGGATACGCGGCCGGCGGCGGCATCGAGTACGCCTTCACCGAGAAGCTCTCCGCCAAGGTAGAGGCGCTCTACCTCCATCTCGGCCGCGGAACGACCGCCGCCACGTACTACAACGCCAGTGTTCCGGCGTTTTATGGTGCCGGCAAACAGGATTCCGGTTTTGCGGTGGTTCGGGCCGGTGTGAATTACCGATTCTGAGCAATATTCATTGGACGATAGCTTGACGGAGCGGTCAAGCTGGGTCGCAATGCCCTGCATTCGGCTTCGCGAATCTGTCGGCCGCGCGAGCCTGTCCACGGCCGAGGAATGTCGGTGAGGCCGGATACCGCGCGGGTGCAGCCCCGCGGGACCGCGGATTCTCTCCGACAGGATCGGCCGTGAGCATGCCCAGCCCGACCTCCCTCACGACAATGCTGCTCGCCGTCGCGCTCGCGGCCTGCGCCGTCCCGGCGCGGGCGCAGGAGATCGTGCCCCCCGGGCCCGACGGGCGCGGCGCCATCCTGATCTACGGGAATTTCTGCGGCCCCGGCAGCCGCGGGCCCGGCTACCCGCCGATCGACGCGCTGGATCTCGCCTGCGCGCACCACGATGCGTGCTCGCCCGAGCCGGCCGCGGGAACGCTGCCGACCTGCGCCTGCAACGGCCGCCTCCGCGTCGAGGCGGGGCTCGTCGCCCGGGATCCGGCCGCGCCGGCCCAGACCCGCCAGACCGCGCAGTTCATCTCGGATTTCGCCGCGGCGCTGCCCTGCCAGTAGGGCGCGCCGCAGCGGGACCGCTCAGGCGGCGTCGGCCGGGTTGGCGGCCGCCTTCGGGCCGCCCTTGGCGACGCCCACCAGGGCCGGGCGCAGCACGCGCTCGCCGATGACGTAGCCCGCCTGCACGACCTGCACGACGGTGCCGGCCGGAACCTCCGCGTTCGGCACCTCGAACATCGCCTGATGGCGGTTCGGGTCGAACTTCTGGCCCTGCGGCTCGACGATCTTCACGCCGTGGCGCTCGAGGGTCTTGCCGAGGTCGCGCTCGGTGAGCTCGATCCCGTCGATCAGCCCCTTCAGGGCGCCGTCGGCCGTGGCCTTCGCGTCGGCCGGGACGCTGTCCAGGGCGCGGCGGATGTTGTCGGCGACGTTGAGCACGTCCCGGGCGAAGTTGGTCACCGCGTAGGCGCGCGCGTCGGCGACCTCGCGCTCCGTCCGGCGGCGCAGGTTCTCCATCTCGGCGAGGGTGCGCAGCGTCCGGTCCTTGAGCTCGTCGCGCTCGGCGGTCAGCAGGGCCAGGGCCTCCGCGACCGGATCGACGGTGGCCGACTCGCTGCCCTGACCCGCGGGCGCGGGATCCTGGGCCGCGCCGGCACCGGCTTCGACCGTGGTCTGGCGCTGGTCATCCTGGGGCATGTCGTTGCTCGTCATCACGTTTCAGTCGTGGGCGGGAATCGGTGGGGGATGATGGAGTCGGCGCTGATATCTGGCCACGGGGCCGCGAAATCAACCCGTACGCTCACGCCTCGCGCGGCGGCGGCGCCGCCACCAGCGCCTCCAGACCCTCGGCCTTGAGCGTCGCGACGTCGTGGGCGAACACGTCCATCACGGCGGCCCGGATCGCGGCCTGCCGGTCGGGCTGCGTCACCCGGGTTCCGGTGAGGTCGGTGACGTAGAAGACGTCCACGGCGCGCTCGCCGAAGGTCGCCACATGCGCCGACGTGATGTTGAGCGACAGCCGGCTGAAGGCCGTGGTGAGCTCGTAGAGCAGGCCCGGCCGGTCGAGGCCGGTGATCTCCACCACGGTCTCCCGGCTCGACAGGGCGTTGTCGATGATGACGTCCGGCGGCACCGGGAAGGTCTTGGCGCGGGTGCTGGTCGGCGGGTGCTTGTCGGCCACGAGGTCGGCGATCTTGATCTCGCCCTTCAGCGCCCGCTCGATCGCCGCGGTGATGCGCTTGGTCCGACGCAGCTCGTCGTCGTCGCGCTCGAAGGCGCGCGAGATGAAGATCGTGTCGAGGGCGAACCCGTCCGTGGTGGTGAAGATCTGCGCGTCGACGATGTTGCTGCCGGCCGCCGCGCAGGCGCCGGTGACGATGGCGAGCAGGCGGGGATGGTCCGGCGAGTAGACCGTGATCTCGGTCACGCCCCGGACCGGATCGAGGGCGACGTCGGTCGCGCTGGTCTTCCCGTCCCGCACGACGTCGCGCAGGAAGATCGCGTTCTTGAGCTGGCGCGTGCCGTCGACCTTGAGCCAGTAGGCCTGGCTGTGGCGGGCCGCGTAGGCGTCGAACTCCTCCGAGCCCCAGCCGGGCAGCTGTTCCCGCAGGCCCATCTGCACGAGGCGCACCCGGTCGGTGCGGGCGATCTCGGAATGGCCGCCCGAGAGGTAGACCTCGGTCTCGTCGTACAGGGTGCGGACCAGGGTGCCCTTCCAGGCGGTCCAGACGCCGGGGCCGACGGCGGTGATGTCGGCCACCGTCAGGATGGTCAGGAGCTTCAGCCGCTCCAGGCTCTGCACGCTCGCGGCGAAGCGCTCGATCGTCTTGGCGTCCGAGAGGTCACGGCTCTGCGCGGTCATCGACATCAGCAGGTGGTGCTCCACCAGCCAGCGCACCGTCTCGGTCTCGGCCTGGTTCAGGCCGAAGCGCGGGCAGAGCTTCTCGGCGATGGCGGCGCCGGCGATCGAGTGGTCCTCCGGCCGGCCCTTGGCGATGTCGTGCAGCAGGATCGCCACGTAGAGCGCGGTGCGGTTGTGGATCGAGTGCACGAGGCGCGAGACCAGCGGGTAGGTCTCCTGGGCCCGGCCCGACTCGATGTCCGCCAGCACGCCGACCGTGCGCAGCAGGTGCTCGTCCACCGTGAAGTGGTGGTACATGTTGAACTGCATCATCGCGACGATGCGGCCGAAATCCGGGATGAAGCGGCCGAGCACGCCCGCCTCGTTCATCTCGCGCAGCGCCTCCTCCGGCGCGTTCCGCGAGGTCAGGATCTCGACGAACAGCCGGTTCGCCTCGGGGTCCACGCGCAGCGACGGGTTGACGAGGCGCAGGGACCGGTTGGCCAGCCGCTTGGCGTCCGGATGGATCGCGAGGTTGTGCCGGTCGGCGAGCCAGAACAGCCGGATGAGGTTGACCGGGTCGCGCTCGAAGGCGTCCTCCGCGCGCAGGTTCACGCGGCCGTGGTCGATCCAGAAATCCTCCGCCTCCATGGCGGTCGCCCGGAACCGATCGCGGAACCGGCCGATCCAGCGGTCGAGAACCGGCGTGCGCTTGGCGTGGCGCGCCTCCAGCTCGGCGCAGACGATGGCAGTGAGATCGCCCACATCCTTGGCGATGCGGAAATAGGCCTTCATGAAGCGCTCGACGCCGGAGAGGCCGCCCCGGGCCTCGTAGCCGAAGCGCTCGGCGATCCGCGGCTGCAGACCGAAGGACAGGCGCTCCTCGGCGCGCTTCGTGGCGAAGTGCATGTGGCAGCGCACCCGCCACAGGAACTCCTCGCAGCGCTCGAACAGCGCGTACTCCTCCGGGGTGAACAGGCCGGCGCTGACGAGTTCGATCTGGTCGCGGACCCGGTAGGTGTACTTCGCGATCCAGAACAGCGTGTTGAGGTCGCGCAGGCCGCCCTTGCCGTCCTTGACGTTGGGCTCGACGAGGTAGCGCGAGGTGCCGGCCTTGGAGACGCGCAGGTCGCGCTCGCGCAGCTTCGCCTCGACGAACTCGGCGGCGGACCCGACCACCAGCTCGGCGTCGAAGCGCGTGACGAGCTCCTCGTAGAGCACCCGGGTGCCGAACAGGTACCGCGCCTCCAGGAGGGCCGTGCGGATCGTCATGTCGGCCCGCGCCTCGCGCAGGCATTCCTCGACCGAGCGGGTGGCGTGGCCGACCTTCAGCTTCAGGTCCCACAGGACGTAGAGCATCCCCTCGACGACGCTCTCGGACCACGCGGTCTGCTTGTAGGGCAGCAGGAACAGCAGATCGATGTCCGATCCCGGCGCCATCGTGCCCCGGCCGTAGCCGCCGGTGGCGACCACCGCGAGCTGCTCGCCGGTCGACGGGTTGTCGTTGGGATAGAGCCGCCAGACCACGGCGTCGTGGATCGCCCGCACCACCGCGTCGGTGAGATTCGACAGGGTCTGCGCGCACAGCAGCCCGTTGCGGTCCTCGAGGAGCTGCGCCTCGGCGGCCCGGTGGCCCTCCTCGATCACCCGGCGCAGCTGCGGCACCAGCGCGGCCCGGAGCTTCGTGGGCTCGCGGGCCTCGCGGTCGAGGTTCTCGAGAACCGTATCGAGGGCGGCGACGGGATCGAACATGGTTCCCGTTAGCATGATATCCCTAAGCCGCCAGCCATGCGGCGCCCGCCGCTACTCCGCGGCCGGCAGATCGAGGGCGAGCAGCCGCGCCGTGCGGTTGCGGGTCGCCGCCCGCGGCTCGGTCTCGCTCGTCTGCCGCCGCGCGTCGGCGATGGCCGCGTGGACGCCGTCGACCGCCAGGATCAGCGCGCTGACCGTCCGCGCGTCGATGCTGCGCTCGCGGGCGTAGCAGACCACGTCGGCCACCAGCCCGTCGGTCTCGATCGCGATCGCGTCGAGTTCGGCGGCGCTGGTCGCCGCGCGCACCTCGCGCATGATGTCGAGGAGCCGGTCGAGGACGAAGTCGACCCGCTCCCGGCGCTTGCGGGCGAGGCGCTGGCCGAGCCAGGCGAAGCCGGAGCCGATCGTGCCGCCGAAGAAGGCGAACAGGTAGATGTAATCCTCGTAGCGGTCGAGGAAGGTCTGCTGCTCGCGCTCGAAATAGTCGACGGCGCCGGGGTGGTTCGGCAGGCGCGCCGAGGTCGCCGCCACCGTCGTGTCGAAGTCCGGCGCCTTCATCAGCTTGGCCACCGGCGCGGTCGAGGCGAGCCGCGAGCGCCACTCGAACAGGTGCTGCGTCGCCGAGGCGACCGCGACGCGGCTCACCGTGCCGCGGGCCATCAGGCGATAGGAGGCGCCGACGGTCTTGACCTCCTCGTCGGGCCGCTTCGGGCGGCCGCCGAAGGTGCCGGCCGGGATCGTCACCGACTGCAGCTCCGGGAAGCGCTGCAGGATCGCGTCGCCGTCCGGGATCGAGACGAAGCCGATCTTGCGGTCCGGCGCGCCCAGCTCGACGGCGCGGACGACCGCGGCCGCCGGCTTGGAGGCCGGGCTCGCGATCACCGCCACCGCGTCGACCCGCTTCTCGGTGAGTGCGGCCGTGACGTCGCCGACCTTCAACGGCACCACGACTACGTGGCCGGGCTCCGCCTCGGCGGCGTGGCCGGCCTCCGGCGCGTCTTCGCCCACGATGTCCGGCACGAGGTCGTAGAAGGAGAGCAGGTTCGTGAGGAACGACAGGTCGGCGCTGTGGCGGACCACGATGCCGAGCCGCTTGCGCGCCAGGGCCGGCACGTCGTCGAGATCGGCCGCCTCCGGCGCCGCGATGACCAGCGCCTCGTCGTGCAGGATCGCCAGGGTCAGCCCGTTCTCGGGCAGGAACACGTCCGGCCGCACCACCGCGAGGTCGGCCTTGTTGCGCTGGAGTGCCAGGGCGCTGTCGCGCACGTCGCCGTAGCGCACCACCTTGAGACGGACGTCTTCCCGCGCCCGGTCGAGGGCGCCCGCATAGGCCTCGATCAGCGCGGCCTCGGGCCCGTCCTGGGGGCCGACCGCCACCGTCAGGGTGTTCGGGCGCGACAGGTAGACGATCGCGGCCGCGGCCGCGGCGAGCCCCAGGGCCACGAGGACCAGGAGCCACTCGCGCCGCATCAGTACGGCCGCCGCGCCGTGCAGCCGCAGGCGCCATCGGCCCTGCGGAGTGCCGGGCGAAGAACGGTGGTTCGGGCCATGGCCGAGCCTGTCGCGTTGCGCGCGTTCCATACCCGAGTCATGGAACGCAAACCTGTCGAGATCGTGAAGAACCGGTGAAATCTCCATTCGTTGCAGGATCCGCGCCAGAAGGTCGCGACCGCGAGATCAAGCCGCCCGGCCCCGTGAGCCCGGCCTGGCTGGAGCGTGCGGCGCTCCACTATCTGGAGCGCTACAGCGCCTCGACCGAGATGCTGCGCCGGACGCTCGCGCGCCGCGTCCAGAAGCGCGCGCGGGCCCGGGGCGAGGATCCCGAACGCTTCGCCGACCTCGTGACGGCGACCGTCGCGCGGGCGGTGTCGGCCGGCCTCGTGGACGACGCGCGCTTCGCCGATACCCGCCTCGCCACCCTGCGCCGCCGCGGCACCTCGACCCGCGGCGTCTCGGCCAAGCTCGCCGCCAAGGGGGTCCCGCGCGACGTCGTGCAGGCCGCCATGCTGGCGGAGCGCGACGCCCTGCCGGACGGGGAGGCGGACGCGATCGAGGAGCAGGCGGCGCAGGCCTACGCCAGGCGGCGACGCCTCGGACCGTATCGCCGCCCGGACCAGCGGGCGACGCACCGCGACCGGGACCTCGCGGCCCTGGCCCGGGCCGGCTTCGCCTACGGCCTCGCCCGCCGCGTGGTCGACCGGGAGCCCGACGAATCCGGCGAGCCCGACCCGCCGGCGTGACGGGTGCGGCATCGCGGCCCGGGGTGAACGCCGCGCCGGCCTTGCACCTTCGGCCGCGTTGTTCATTGTCTGTTCGATGGACGAGACCCTGGCCAAGAAGCTGCGCATCCTCGCGGACGCCGCCAAGTACGACGCCTCCTGCGCCTCCTCGGCCGCGCCGAAGCGGGCCGCCGGCAAGGACGGGCTCGGGTCGACCACCGGGGCCGGGATCTGCCACGCCTACACGCCCGACGGGCGGTGCGTCTCGCTCCTCAAGATCCTGCTGACCAACTGGTGCCTGTTCGACTGCGCCTACTGCGTGAACCGGCGCTCCTCGAACGTGCGGCGGGCGAAGTTCACCGTGGAGGAGGTCGTGAACCTCACCCTGAACTTCTACCGGCGCAACTACATCGAGGGCCTGTTCCTCTCGTCCGGCATCATCAAGTCACCTGACCACACGATGGAGCTGCTGACCCGCGTGGCGAAGTCGCTCCGGCGCGACCACGGTTTCGCCGGCTACATCCATCTCAAGTCGATCCCCGAGGCGAGCCCATGGCTGATCGAGGAGGCCGGCCTCTATGCCGACCGGCTCTCGATCAACGTCGAGCTGCCCACCGAGGCGAGCCTGGAGCGTCTCGCGCCCGAGAAGGACGGCGCCGCGATCCAGGGCGCCATGGCGCAGATCGGCGAGCGCATCGTGCAGGCCAAGGCCGAGAAGCGCCGCTTCTCGCCGGCCGGCCACTCGACGCAGGTGATCGTCGGCGCGGACACCACCACCGACGAGGCCCTGATCCGCAAGAGCGCGCTGCTCTACGGCAGCGTCGGCCTGAAGCGGGTCTACTACTCCGCCTACAGTCCGATCCCGGACGGCTCCGCGATCCTGCCGCCGAAGCCGCCGCCGCTCCAGCGCGAGCACCGGCTCTACCAGGCCGACTGGCTGCTCCGGTACTACGAGTTCACCCCCGACGAGGTCGCCGACGCCTCCGAGGGCGGGATGCTCGCCCTCGACATCGACCCGAAGCTCGCCTGGGCGCTGAAGCACCGGGACAAATTCCCCGTGGACGTGAACCGCGCCGACCGGGAATGGCTGCTGCGGGTTCCGGGGCTCGGGGCGCGGGCGGTCGACAAGATCGTCCGGGCGCGCCGCCACGCGACCTTGCGCCTCGACGACGTCGCCCGGCTGACCTCCGGGCTGAAGCGGGCGCGGCCGTTCCTCGTCGCCGCCGACCATCGGCCGGTCGGGCTGACGGACCGGCTCGACCTGCGGACGCGGCTGGTCGAGCCCGCGGCGCAGCTGAGCCTGTTCTGATGGGGTCGGGGCCCGCGCCGTTTCCGTCCGCCTCCGTGGAGAGAGGGGATGCGCGGTCGCCGCGCGCCGTCGCGCTGCGCCCCGGCGCCGATCTCGACGGTTTCCGCAAAGCCGCCCGGAGCCTCGTCGCGCAGGGCGTCCCGCCCGAGGCCGTGACGTGGTCGGTGACGGACGCGCCCGGCCTGTTCGGCAGCGACGCCGAGCCGGCGACCGGCACGCCGCTCGTCCTGCCGAAGGCCGTTGCCACCCTGATCCCGCAGGTCATTCCCCACCGCGATCCGGAGCGCTACGGCCTGCTCTACGCGCTGATCTGGCGGGTCTGCCGCGGCGAGCGGCACCTGATGGAGGTCGGCAGCGACCCCCTGGTCCACCGCCTGCACCGGATGGCGAAGGCGATCGGGCGCGACCTCCACAAGATGCACGCCTTCCTGCGCTTCCGCCGGGCGGAGGGACCGGACGGCGAGCGCTACGTCGCGTGGTTCGAGCCGGACCACCACATCCTCGAGGCGGCGGCGCCGTTCTTCGTCGATCGCTTCCGCGGGATGCGCTGGTCGATCCTGACGCCCGAGGGCTCGGCCCACTGGGACACCGAGACCCTGACTTTCGGGCCGCCCGGCGACCGCGCCCAACTTCCGGAGGGCGACGGCTTCGAGGCCGGCTGGCAGACCTATTACGAGAGCACCTTCAACCCGGCCCGCACCAACCTTAAGGCGATGCGGGCGGAGATGCCCAAGAAGTACTGGCACAACATGCCCGAGACGGCCGCGATCCCGGCCCTGGTCCGGGCGGCGGCCGGGCGCACCGAAGCCATGATCGAGAGGGAGCCGACCTTGCCCACACGCCGCGAACCCGCCCGGGCCGTCGCCGCCATGGCCGACCAAGATCCCAAGAGCCTCGAGGAGCTGAACGCGATCATCCGCCGGACCGAGCCGCTGGTGCCGGGGGCCACCCAGGCCGTGCTCGGCGAGGGGTCGGTCGGGGCCACGGTCGCCTTCGTGGGCGAGCAGCCCGGCGACCAGGAGGACCGGCAGGGCCGGCCCTTCGTCGGGCCCGCCGGCCAGCTGCTCTCCCGCGCCATGGCGGAGGCCGGGATCGACCGGGGCGCGAGCTACCTGACGAACGCGGTCAAGCACTTCAAGTTCGAGGAGCGCGGCAAGCGCCGCATCCACCAGAAGCCGACAGCCGGCGAGGTCAGCCACTATCGGTGGTGGCTCGACCGGGAGCTCGAGTTCGTCGGTCCGAAGCTCGTCGTGGCGCTCGGCGCGACCGCCGTGCTGGCGCTGACCGGCAAGGCGATCCCGATCACCCGGGCGCGCGGCCCGTTCCGCTTCGACCGGCACGACAACCGGTTCCAGGGCTTCATCACGGTCCATCCGTCCTACCTGCTCCGGCTGCCGGACGAGGCGAAGGCGGAGGCCTACGCGGCCTTCGTGGACGACCTGCGCCGGGTGGAGGCGCTCGGGCGCGAGCTCGCGGCCTGATCCTCCCCTGCCGCGGTTCTGCTATGCTGGCGGCCGCCGATTCCCTCCGGTCCCGCCGCCATGGACAAGCTCGCCGCCCTCGACATCCTGCGCGCCAACGAGGCGGAACTGCGCCGCCGCGGCGTGCTGCACGCGGCCTTGTTCGGTTCGGTTGCCCGGGGCGACGCGGAGGCCGACAGCGACCTCGACGTGATGATCGAGATCGACCGGGAGCGCGTGCGCGACCTCTTCACCTATGCCGGCCTGTGCCGCTTCATCGACGATCTGTTCCCGGTTCCGGTCGACGTGGCCGACCGGGAAAGCCTGAAGCCGCGCGTCCGTCAGAGGGCCGAGCACGATGCGGTTTCCGCCTTCTGAACGGGCGCTCGCCGCCTGCGAGGACATCGTCGACAACGCCGATGCCGCCCAGCGCTTCGTCGCCGGCATGACGTTCGAGGCCTTCGTGGCGGACCTGCGGACCAACTACGCGGTCGTCCGCTGCCTGGAGATCGTCTCGGAGGCGAGCCGACGGCTGACCGACGCGATGCGCGAGCGCCATCCGGATGTGCCGTGGCGCGACATCGCCTCCATCGGAAACGTCTTTCGTCACGGCTACCATGGGGTCAAGCTGGACATCGTCTGGCGGACCGTCCACGAGCGCTTGCCCGTTCTCGTCGCGGCCTGCCGCGCCGAAATCGCCCGCGCGCCCGACTCCTGATCGCCCCGAGCCGCCTGAGCCCATGACCGACTCGAAGCCCGACGCGAAGCCCGACTCGAGCCCCGAGACCAAGCCCGTCGGACCCGGCGATCAGGTGATCCTGGTCGACGGCTCGTCCTTCATCTTCCGGGCCTATTTCCAGTCGATCAACCAGGACCAGAAATACAATTCGCGCCCCTCCGACGGGCTGCCCACCGGCGCCGTGCGGCTGTTCTGCACCAAGATCGCGCAGTTCCTGCAGGACGGCGCCGCCGGCACCATGCCGAGCCATCTCGGGATCGTCTTCGACAAGTCGGAGGGCTCGTTCCGCAAGGAGATGTTCCCCGACTACAAGGGCCACCGCCCGGACGCGCCCGACGACCTGAAGCGCCAGATGCCGCTGATGCGCGACGCGGTGCGCGCCTTCGGCCTGCACGCGGTGGAGCTGGAGCGCTACGAGGCCGACGATCTCATCGCCACCTACACCCGCCAGGCCGAGGCGCGGGGCGCGGGCGTCATCATCGTCTCGTCCGACAAGGACCTGATGCAGCTCGTCGGGCCGCAGGTCCGGTTCTACGACTTCGAGTCGGGCGCCAAGGGCAAGCCCGGCTACCGGCCCGAGCGCAACCTCGACGTCGAGGCGATCGTCGCCAAGTGGGAGGGCCTGCAGCCGAACCAGATCGGCGACGCGCTGGCGCTCATCGGCGACACCTCCGACAACGTGCCGGGCGTGCCCGGCATCGGCCTGAAGACGGCCGCGGCGCTGATCAAGGAATTCGGCAGCCTCGAGGCCCTGCTGGAGCGGGCGGGCGAGATCAAGCAGCCCAAGCGGCGGGAGACGCTGCTCGCCAACGTCGATCAGGCCAAGCTGTCGCGCAGGCTCGTGGCGCTGATGGAGGACGTGCCCGTCCCGGTGCCGCTGGACGAGCTCGGCGTGCCCCAGCCCAATCCCGAGAAGCTGGTCGGCTTCCTCAAGGCGATGGAGTTCAACACGCTGACGCGCCGCATCGCCCAGATGCTGCACGTCGACCCCGAGGCGGTGAAGCCCGACCCGCGGCTCCTGCCGGGCGCCCGGCCGCACGGCTACGGCAACGCCGCCGGCGGCAGCGACGCGGTGCCGTTCTTCGGCGATTCCGTGCCGCCGGATCCCGAGACCGCGGCCGCCGGGGCCGAGCGCCCGCCGGGCGCCGCCCCGCCGGAGGGCGGCGAGATCGATCCCTTCGCCGATCTCGACCTGCCGGACGCGCCCGCCAAGCCCCGGGCACCCGTCGAGGCGACACCCGGCAACGTGGTGGCGGCCCGCGCCGCGGAATCCGTGGCGCCGTTCGACACCGCCGCCTACGAGACGGTCTCGTCGCTGGAGCAGCTCGACGCCTGGATCGCCGAGGCCGAGGAGGCCGGCGTGATCGCGGTCGACACCGAGACCGACTCGCTCGATGCCCACAGGGCCGGCCTCGTCGGCGTCTCGCTGGCGGTCGCCACCGGCCGGGCCTGCTACATCCCGCTGGCCCATGTCCAGGCCGCCAAGGTGCAGGCGGACGCCACCGACCTGTTCGGCGAGGGCGCCGCGCCCTCCGACGTGGTCGAGCCGGTGCCGGGCCAGATCCCCCTGAAGGAGGCGCTCAGTCGGCTGAAGCCGCTCCTGGAGAATCCCGGTGTCCTGAAGGTCGGCCAGAACCTCAAGTACGACTGGGTGGTGCTCGCTCGCTACGGCATTGAGGTCGCGCCGTTCGACGACACGATGCTGATCTCGTACGTGCTCGACGCCGGCAAGGGCGGCCACGGCATGGACGAGCTGGCCCGCCGGCACCTCGGCCACCAGCCGATCACCTTCTCGGACGTGGCCGGCACCGGCCGCAACAAGGTGACCTTCGACCGCGTCGCCATCGACAAGGCCACCGCCTACGCGGCCGAGGACGCCGACGTCACCCTGCGCCTGTGGCGGATGATGAAGCCGCGCCTCGTGGCCGAGCACCGGGTCGCCGTCTACGAGACCCTGGAGCGGCCCCTGCTGCCGGTGATCGCCCGGATGGAGCAGCGCGGCATCCGCGTCGACCGGGAGATGCTGAGCCGCCTGTCCGGGGATTTCTCGCAGATCCTCGTGCGCCTGGAAGAGGAGATCCAGGAGGATGCCGGGGAAAAGTTCTCGGTCGGCTCGCCGAAGCAGATCGGCGACATCCTGTTCGGGAAGATGGGTCTGCCGGGGGCCAAGAAGACGCCGTCCGGCCAGTGGGCCACGCCCGCGACTTTGCTGGAGGAGCTGGCCCAGGCGGGCCACGAGCTGCCCAAGAAGATCCTGGAGTGGCGGCAGCTCTCGAAGCTGAAATCCACCTACACGGACGCGCTCCAGGCCCATGCCGACCGCGAGACGGCGCGGGTCCACACCTCGTTCTCGCTGGCGGCGACCACCACGGGGCGGCTGTCCTCCTCCGAGCCGAACCTGCAGAACATCCCGATCCGCACCGAGGAGGGGCGGCGCATCCGCCGCGCCTTCGTGGCGGCACCCGGCAACCGGCTGATCTCGGCCGATTACTCGCAGATCGAGCTGCGGCTGCTGGCCCACATGGCCGACATCCCGGAACTCCGGAAGGCGTTCGAGGACGGGATCGACATCCACGCGGCGACCGCCTCGGCGATGTTCGGCGTGCCGCTCAAGGAGATGACCCCCGACCTGCGGCGCCGGGCGAAGACCATCAACTTCGGCATCATCTACGGCATCTCGGCCTTCGGCCTCGCCGACCGGCTCGGCATCGGCCGCGAGGAGGCCTCGGCGTTCATCAAGCAGTATTTCGAGCAGTTCCCGGGCATCCGGGACTACATCGAGACCACCAAGAAGAGCTGCCGCGACAAGGGCTACGTCACCACCCTGTTCGGCCGGGTGTGCCACTACCCGCAGATCCGCTCCAACAACCCCTCCGAGCGCGCCAGCGTCGAGCGGCAGGCGATCAACGCGCCGATCCAGGGCTCGGCCGCCGACATCATCCGCCGGGCCATGACGCGGATGGAGGCGGCGCTCGCCGCCAAGAAGCTGAACGCCCGCATGCTGCTGCAGGTGCACGACGAGCTGGTCTTCGAGGTCGCCGAGGACGAGGTGGAGCGGACGATCCCGATCATCCGCGGCGTCATGGAAGAGGCGCCGGCGCCGGCCCTGACGCTGAAGGTGCCGCTCGTGGTCGAGGCCAACGCGGCGGGCAACTGGCAGGAGGCGCATTGACGGGTCGGGTCGGATCGAGGCCGAGCCGGTGGCCCTCTGAACCGACGTCGCTGAACCGCGACCGGGCATCCTGGACAGGCCGCCGAAGACCGTCATACGCCGTACGCCCATGACCTGCACCGCTCAGAGCCCGTGACCGACCCCCTCGCCTTCCTCTCCGGCGGCGGCGAGGCCGCGCGGATGATCCGCGCGCGCGACTGGTCGGGTCATCCCCTGGGGCTTCCGGAGACGTGGCCGGCGGAGTTTCGCGCGGCCCTGTCGCTCGTCCTCAACTCGCCGGAATCGATGATCCTGGCCTGGGGGCCCGACCTCCACTTCTTCTTCAACGACACCTACTTCCCGCTCCTCGGCCCCCGGTTGCCCTGGGCGATGGGCGAGCGGTTCGACGTGGTCTGGGCGGATGCCTGGGGTCAGGCCAGGCCGATCATCGACGCCGCGATGGCGGGCCGCCCGGAGCGCTTCGTCGACCTGCCGTGGCAGCTCGACACCGATCGGGGCGCCCGCGAGACGTGGTGGACCTTCTCGTACTCGCGGGTTCTCGACGCCGAGGGCCGGGTCGCCGGCCTGTTCATCCTCACCAACGAGACCACCGGCCGGGTCCTGGCGGACGCCGCCCTCAAGGAGAGCCAGGGCCGGCTGGAGGCGGCGCTGACGGAGCTGCGCGAACTCAACGCCACGCTGGCGCACCAGGTCGAGGAGCGCACGGCCGACCGCAACGCCCTGTGGACGCTCTCGTCCGACATGATGCTCCGCTGCCTGTTCGACGGGACGATCACCGCGGTGAACCCGGCCTGGACCGAGGTGCTGGGCTGGCGTCCGGACGAGCTGGTCGGAACCAAGCTCATCGCCTTCGTCCATCCGGACGATCTCGACCGCACCGTCGAGGGCGCGCGGCAGCTCTCCGCGGGATCGAGCCTCGCGCGCTTCGACAACCGCTACCGCCACCGGGACGGCGGCTACCGCTGGATCAGCTGGGCGGCCCGGCCGGGGGAGGGGTTCATCAACGCCGTCGGCCGCGACTTCACCGCGGAGCGCGAGCGCGCCGACGCCCTGGCCGCGGCCGAGGAGGCCCTGCGCCAGTCGCAGAAGATGGAGGCGGTCGGTCAGCTGACCGGCGGCATCGCCCACGACTTCAACAACCTGCTCGCCGGCATCTCCGGCTCGCTGGAGCTGATCCAGACCCGGCTCGGCCAGGGCCGCGTCATGGACGTCGACCGCTACATCAACGCCGCGCAGGGGGCCTCGAAGCGGGCCGCGGCGCTGACCCACCGGCTGCTCGCCTTCTCGCGTCGCCAGACCCTCGACCCGAAGCCCACCGACGTGAACCGGCTGGTGGCCGGCATGGAGGAGCTGATCCGCCGCACCGTGGGCCCCGCCGTAATGGTCGAGGTCGTGGCGCCGCCCGGCCTCTGGCCGGCCCTGGTCGACCCGCCGCAGCTCGAGAACGCGCTCCTCAACCTGTGCATCAATGCCCGGGACGCGATGCCGGAGGGCGGCCGGATCACGATCGAGACCGCCAATGCCTGGCTCGACGAGCGCGCCGCCCGGCGCCACGACATGCCGCCGGGCCAGTACCTGTCGCTGTGCGTCACCGACACCGGCAGCGGCATGGCGCCGGAGATCGTCGGCAAGGTGTTCGAGCCGTTCTTCACCACGAAGCCCCTTGGGCAGGGGACCGGCCTCGGCCTGTCGATGATCTACGGCTTCGCGCAGCAATCGGGCGGCCAGGTGCGGATCCACTCGGAGGTCGGCAGGGGCACGACGGTCTGCCTGTACCTGCCCCGCCACCGCGGCGCGGTGGCCGAGGAGGACGCGCACGCCGCCGTCGGCGCGCCGCCGCGGGCCGCGCCGGGCGAGACCGTGCTGGTGGTCGACGACGAGCCGACCGTCCGCATGCTGGTCACCGAGGTGCTGGAGGATCTCGGCTACACGGCGATCGAGGCCGCCGACAGCGCGGCCGGCCTCAGGGTGCTGCAATCCGACGTGCGCATCGACCTGCTGGTGTCCGACATCGGATTGCCGGGGGGCATGAACGGGCGCCAGATGGCCGAGGCCGGGCGGCTCACGCGCCCCGGCCTCAAGGTCCTGTTCGTCACCGGCTACGCCGAGAGCGCGGTCTTCGGCAACGGGCCCCTCGAGGCCGGGATGCAGGTCATCACCAAACCGTTCGTGGTGGAGGTGCTGGGCGCCCGCATCCGCGAGATGATCGGAACGGCTTGACCGTGCGGACGGTTCGGGCCTGATCGACCGGGACACGCCGGGGAGGAGGGACGCCATGCGGGCGCTGCTGTGCACGAGGCTCGACGGGCCGGAGCATCTGGAGATCGTCGAGCGGCCCGACCCGGTGCCGGGCCCCGGGCAGGCGCTGGTGCGGATGCGGCTGGCGGCCCTGAACTTCTTCGACACGCTGATCACCGCCGGGCGCTACCAGGTGAAGCCGACCCTGCCGTTCTCGCCGGGCGGCGAGGGGGTCGGCGTGGTCGAGGCGCTGGGCGAGGGCGCCGCGGGCGTGTCCGTGGGCGACCGGGTGATCGTCCATGCCGGGCACGGCTGCTGCGCGGAGCTGATCGCCCTCGACGCCGCCCGGCTCACGCCGGTGCCGGACGCCGTGCCGGACGAGCAGGCGGCTGGGCTGACCATCACCTACGGCACCTCGCTGCACGCCCTGGCGAACCGCGCCCGCCTGCAGCCCGGCGAGTGGCTGGCGGTCCTCGGCGCGTCCGGGGGCGTCGGCCTCGCCGCCGTCGAGCTCGGCCGGCTGATGGGCGCCCGGGTCATCGCCTGCGCCTCCTCGGAGGAGAAGCTCGCGGTCGCCCGCGCCCACGGCGCCGAGGCGGGCCTGGTCTACGACCCCGCGACGCTCAAGGACGAGCTGCGCCGGATCTCGGGCGGCGGGATCGACGTGGTCTACGACGCGGTCGGCGACGCCTACGCGGAGCCGGCCCTGCGGGCGCTCGGCTGGCGCGGGCGCTTCCTCGTGATCGGCTTCGCCGCCGGCGCCATCCCGCGGCTGCCGCTGAACCTGATGCTCCTCAAGGAGCTCGACGTGCAGGGCGTCCACTGGGGCGCCTTCCTGGACCGGGAGCCGGAGGCGCACCGGGCCGATCAGCGCCGGCTCCTCGACTGGGTCGCCGCGGGCAGGCTCACCGCGCAGGTCCACGGCGTCTACCCGCTGGCGGAGTACCCGGAGGCCTTCGGCCTCCTGACCCGCCGCGCGGCGGTGGGCAAGGTGCTGCTGCGGCCCTGACCCGGGGCGCGGCCGCCCGCCTCCCGGGGGAGCGGCACGCGACCCGCCGCACGGCGTCGGCGGGCGACGAGTCATGCGCTCCGCGCTGATCTGCGACGCGGACCATTTTCGCAGTAAAGGTTGCGGATCGGTTCGACCTTCATCTTCATGCGCCTCGATGCGGTCGCGTCGTCATCCGTGGTGCCCGAGATGAATTTTCGAAGAAGCATCGTATCGAAGCTGATACTTCCTTCGATAATCGGTCTTTTGCTGTTCCTGGCAAGCTCGACCGTCGGCCTGATGCAGATACAGGCCATCAACGCCGCCGCCGTGGAGACCCGCGACGTCTGGGTGCGCAAGGACAACGATCTCCATACGATTCGATTCCTGATGCTGCGGTACCACACGACGACGATCCGCAAGGTGGTCGCCGTCGACGACGGTGAGAACCGGGACCTCGATGCCGAGTTCGTCGAGATGGATCGGACCATCCCCGAGGCCTTCCGGAGCTACCGCGCGCGCGCGACGACGCCCCGGGAGCGCGCGCTCTGGGACGCGTGCGAGGGGCGGTGGAGGGTCTATCGCGTCGCCCGGGAGGCGATCCTCGCGCCGCTCAGGCGCGGCGACCGGAACGCGGCCCGCGACGCCATCGCGCCGGCCCGCCCGCCGCTCGTGGCCGCCTTCGACGCCCTGGCGGATCTGGCCCAGGTCACCGCCGAGGGCACGAACGTCTCGGTCCAGCGCTCCGAGGACGCGTTCCGGACGGCGTGGTCCGTCACCGTCGCGCTCGCGGTGATCGGGTTGCTCATGACCGGCGCGGCGGTCTGGTGGGTCTGGAACCGGGTCGCCCGCCCGATCCGGTCCCTGGCCGGAACCATGGGCCGGCTCGCGGCCGACGACCTCGACGCGGCCGTCGGCGGTTCCGAGCGCGGGGACGAGATCGGCGCCATGGCGGCGTCCGTCCAGGTCTTCAAGGACGGCCTGATCCGGGCGCGCACGCTCGAGCACGACGCTGCACAGGCCCGCGCCACGGCCGAGGCGGAGCGGCGGAGCGGCATGCACCGCATCGCCGACGCCTTCGAGGGCACGGTCGGCGGCATCATCGGCACGGTGTCGGCCGCCGCCGTCGCGCTCAAGGACACGGCCTCGGCCATGACCGGGGCGGCCGCCGACACCGCCGATCGCTCCGGCCGGGGGGCGGGCGCGGCCGGACGCGCCGCCCCCCCC
>NZ_JBKFBI010000111.1:0-20327 GCF_053346095.1 Methylobacterium sp. A52T
ACGCGCATCGGCGGCCTGTTCAGTCCTGATCCTTCGCGTCCCTCACCCCAACCCTCTCCCGCACGGGAGAGGGGGCCTGGCGCGGCTGGCGAGACCGGGCTCGCCGTCCTTCCCGACCGTTGCAACAGGGTCGGATACGGCTCTAGCGGAGGAACGCGCCGAGGTCGGCATTGACCGCCGCGGGCTCCTCGTGGGCGAGCCAGTGGCTGGCCCGGTCGTACCAGCGGAGCCGGCCGGCGTCGCAGAACGCGAGGCTCGCCTCCGCCAAGCCGGGTTTGAGCGCCGTATCGCGTCGCCCCCAGAGGATCAGCACCGGCACGCGCACCCGCGGCGGCCGCGCCCGGGGCAGCTGCACCAGAGCCCGGTACCAGTTCAGCATGCCGGTCATCGCGCCGGGCTGGAGCCACCCGGCGACGTAATGGTCGAGATCGGCCTGCGCGAAGGTGCCCGGCCGGCTGGAGGTCGTCAGCGCGCGCCGCAGGGCCCGGCCGCGATCCGCCGTGAGCAGCCGCTCGGGCAGCCGCGGGATCTGGAAGAGGCCCACATAGGTGCTGCGCAGCCACTGGCCCGGATGTTGGCGCATGTAGCTGCCGACGACCGCGGGATGCGGCGCGTTGAGGATCGCCAGCCGGTCGATCCGCTCGGGGTGGCGGCTCGCCACCCACCACGCGACGAGGCCACCCCAGTCGTGGCCGACGAGCCGCACCGTGGGCGCGCCGTAGGCGTCGGCCAGGGCCAGGACGTCGCCGGCCAGCCGGTCCAGGTGGTAGGCGGCGATCCCCGCCGGCTTGTCGCTGGAGCCGTAGCCGCGCTGATCCGGCGCGATGATCCGCAGCCCCGCCTCGGCGAGAGGCCCGATCTGATGGTGCCAGCCGTACCAGGATTCCGGAAAGCCGTGCAGCAGGATGGTCGGCGGCCCCGTCTCGGGACCCGCCTCGGCCACGTGCAGGCCGACCTCCGGGAGGGCGATCCGGCGAAACCTCACTCCCGCGACGGTCATCCTCGCGCGCTCCGTCATGTGCGGCTCTCCCCGCGGCGGAGAACGCGCGCGTCTTCCGGTCCGATCCGCTCAGAAGCCGAGCGCGGCGCCGTCGCAGGCCTCCGGGGAGAGCTGGTCGCGCAGACGCTCCGGCGCGGTCCGCGTCCAGAGGCACAGCAGCACGAAGGCGGCGCCGTGCAGGAGGGCGTGCGGCGCGGAACGGTCGGCCGCGGCGCGCCGGTCCGGCGCGGAACCGGGCACGGCGCCGGTCAGGGGCTTGGCAGGGTGGGTCATGGCTCCGGTCTCCCGATGACGTGTTGCCCCGGAGATCGTCGCCGGATGGTCCGGGTTACAGGTCGATGGGCGCCGCGCGTGCGCCGCCGCACGCGGACATCGCAGCGCACCGGGTCAGCGCACCCGGTCAGCGCATCGGGTCGAGCCAGCGCGCGAGGGTCCCGGTCGCGATGCCCGCGCGGGTCTCCCGGTAGCCGAGCTCCGCCGATTCCCGGAAGCGCGACCACGCCCGCAGGTCGATGCCGGAGAGCTGCGGCTTGAGCACGGCGGTCGCGTGGGCCGCCGCCATCAGGCTCTGCGCGTCGCTCGACACGGTGGCGGCGCGCAGGAGCAGCGGGGCCAGGCCCGGCATCGCCAGCGGCGAACCGATCAGCTTGCGCATGAGCCGGCCGCTCCACCCGCGCCGCGGCATGTCCTGGAACGCCCGGTCGGTCCCGACATCGACGGCCAGGACTGGGCCGCGCTCCAGCCCGGCGGCGACGTCGGCCGGCAGGTTGTTCATCATGCCGCCGTCGACCAGGACGCCCTCGTCGCACAGCACGGGCGGCAGCAGGCCGGGGATCGCGATGCTGGCGCGCAGGGCCTTCGGCAGGTCGCCCGACCGGTGCACCATGGTGTTGCCGGTCGTCAGGTTCGACGAGACGCAGAAGAACGGCAGCCAGAGGTCCTCGATGCGCACGCCGCCGTAGCGCGCCGCGAGGCCGGCATCGACCTTGGCGCCGCGGGTCAGCGCGTGCAGCGGCAGCGTGTAGTCGTTGATCGGGTTGCTGGTGGCGAAGAACGCCTCGATCTGGGCCTGGATCTCCGCGACGCTCCAGCCCATGGCGAGGCTCGCCGCGATGATCGCCCCCATGCTGGTCCCGCCCACGAAGTCGGGGGCGCAGGACACCTCGTCGAGGGCCTTGAGCACCCCGAGATGGGCGAGCCCCCGCGCCCCGCCGCCGCCGAGGACGAGGCCGCGCGCCGACCCGCTGGCGAGCCGCGCGAGGCGATGCAGATCCCCCCGGTCGCCGTCCCGGACCTGGATGCGCATCGCCGCGGGCAGCGCGGCGACCTCCGGATGCAGGGCCCTCGGGCGCCGGGCCGCGGGGTCCTGGCGCACGACGAGGTCCATGCGGATCCAGTCGGAGCGCACCCGGTCGAGATAGGCCGCCGCGCCCGGCCGCGGCGGGGCGCCGGGCTCGGCCAGGAGCAGGACGTGGTCGCCCCGCCGCTGGCTCTGGCGGCACCAGGGACAGTCGATGTCGTGCGCCGCGAAGATCGTGCGCGCGTGGGCGCCCTCGAAGGCCTGGAACCACGCCTCGTCGGCGCCCTCCGGCCAGTCGGTGAGGCAGCCGGTCTTCCCGGGCAGCAGGGCGTCGAAGGCGGCCGCGAGCTGCCGCGCCACCCGCGCCGGATCGGGCCCCTCGGTCACGGCCAGGATGGTGAAGATCCGCGACGCGTGGTGGACCGAGTGGCCGTCGTAGATCGCCCGCAGGCGGTCGGCGAGCATCCGGGCGAAGTAGAGGAGCGTGTGCGGGTGCTCGGCGATCACCGCCTCGAAGGCGTCGCGGGTGAGTTGCAGGAGGTGCGAATCGCGCAGCGCCATCACGGTCGCCGCCCGCGGGGCGTCCGACAGCAGTGCCATCTCGCCGAAGGTCTCGGGCGGCCGCAGGCGCGCGATCCGGGTCGGCCGCCCGGCATGGTCGCGGGCCGAGACGCCGACCGCGCCGGAGACCAGCGTGTACAGGGCGTCCCCGGTCTCGCCCTGCTCGAACAGGGTCCGTCCGCCCGGCACCGCCACCGGCACCATTCGGGCCCGCACGGCCGCGACCGCCGGCGCGTCGAGGCCGGCGAGGAACGGGATCTCGGGTGCGCTCACGCCGGGACCGCCGCGTCGCTCGTCCCGCGCAGGCCTGCCGACGAACCCTGCCCCATTGTCCCGTTCCCGTCCCCGCGTCTTTCGACCACCATAGCGCATGGCGGCCGCCGGTACGCCCCGTGACCGCGGCCCGCATCTGAAACGCCGGTGCCTTCGCGCGGCGGCGGCCATCCGCTACAGGCGGTGAAACACCGGAACCGGGAGGAACGCATGTCGGGGTTTGAGCGGATCGCGATCGTGACCGGGGCCGGGACGGGTGTCGGCAAGGCCGCCGCCCTGGCGCTCGCCGACGCCGGATGGCGCGTCGTCCTCTCGGGGCGGCGTCAGGCTCCCCTCGAGGAGGTCGCCGCGCGGATCGGTCACGGGGCCGTGGCGGTCCCGACCGACGTGACCGATCCCGACTCGATCGCCGCCCTGTTCGCGCGCACCAAGGCGGAGTTCGGCCGGCTCGACCTGCTGTTCAACAATGCCGGGATCGGCGCACCGGCGGTCCCGCTGGAGGACCTGCCCCTCGAGACCTGGCGGCAGGTGGTCGACACCAACCTCACGGCGCTGTTCCTGTGCACGCAGCACGCCTTCCGGATCATGCGCGACCAGGATCCCCGGGGCGGCCGGATCATCAACAACGGCTCGATCTCGGCCCACGCGCCCCGGCCGAACTCCATCGCCTACACGGCGACCAAGCACGCCGTGACCGGGCTCACCAAGGCGACCTCCCTCGACGGCCGGGCCTACGACATCGCCTGCGGCCAGATCGATATCGGCAACGCCGACACGCCCATGGGCGGCAAGATGAAGGCCGGCGTCCCGCAGGCGGACGGCTCCCTGCGGGCCGAGGCGGTGATGGATCCGGACCATGTCGGCCAGGCCGTGCTGTCCATGGCGAGCCTGCCGCTGGAGGCCAACGTGCAGTTCATGACCATCATGGCCACCAAGATGCCGTTCGTCGGCCGCGGCTGAACCGACGCGGCTTCCGGGCCCGCGCGGCGACGCCGCGCTGAAGAGGCCCGGCGGTGCGGACACGCGATCCACCCTGCCCTGATCCGATCGAGCGGACCGGTCATCGCCGCCGTGCCGATCGGACGGCCGCGCGCCGTGGCGCACGCGACCGCGTCGCGCCGACCGGCGATCGAACCCGGGCCTGAATCCGCGGCGCGCTCCACACACAGCTGAGGCCGCGCCTCGAGACGAGGCGCCGCGCGTGCCGATTGACGGCCCGCTCTATAACTCATACAAATCGAACGCCCGAGCTTCTCGAGGTGCGGGCTCGGCTCTCGAAGAGGCTGCCGGCGGCGCCCGGATCGCGTCTCTGCTTGCCGACCCGGTCAAGCTTGCCGGATCGGCTCCGCAGGGATCTTCGGGCGGGCCGTGGGTGGGTATCGGCCATAGACCGGGTCAGTCCAGGATCGCGTGACGACTATAAAAATAATCAATCGACAAGAACAGAAGCGCGGACTCGCTTCGATACAAGGCGAAGTCCGGCTGAAAATCGATAGGGGGGGGTTATGATCGCCAGGCAGACGGTTCTCAAATACATCCTGGGCCTGTCGCTCCTCGGCGCGTCCGCCGCGACACCGGCGCAGGCGGCCGGCGGGGATCCGATCGGGGTCGCCATGCCGACCAAGTCGTCGCAGCGCTGGATCGACGACGGCAACAACATCGTCAGGCTTCTGAAGGCCAAGGGTTACAAGCCGGATCTGCAATACGCGGATGACGACATCCCGACTCAGCTCGCCCAGATCGAGAACATGCTCACCACCGGGGTTAAGATCTTGGTGATCGCCTCCATCGACGGCACGACCCTCAGCGATGTGCTGTCGAAGGCGAGCGAGCGCGGCGTCAGGGTCATCGCCTACGACCGGCTCATCCGCGGGACGCCGAACGTCGATTACTACGCCACCTTTGACAACTACAAGGTCGGCGTTCAGCAGGCGACATCCATCGTCGACGCCCTCGGCCTGAAGGACGGGAAGGGACCCTTCAACATCGAGCTGTTCGGCGGCTCGCCCGACGACAATAACGCATACTTTTTCTACGACGGCGCCCTGTCGGTGCTGAAGCCCTACATTGACGCGAAGAGGCTCGTCGTGCGCTCGGGCCAGTTCGGCATGGACAAGGTGTCCACCCTGCGCTGGGACGCAGCGACCGCCCAGGCGCGGATGGATAACCTGCTCTCGGCCTATTACGGCAACGCCCACCTGGATGCCGTGCTCTCGCCCTACGACGGCATCTCCACGGCGATCCTCTCGTCGGTTAAGAGCGTGGGCTACGGGTCGGGCGGCGTGAAGCTGCCGGTGATCAGCGGCCAGGACGCCGAGCTGCAATCGGTCAAGTCGATCATCGCCGGTGAGCAGACGGCGACGATCTTCAAGGACACCCGGGACCTGGCCAAGGTGACGGTGGCGATGATCGACGCCATCGAGGCGGGCCGGCAGCCCGAGGTCAACGACGTGAAGACCTACGACAACGGCAAGAAGATCGTCCCGTCGTACCTGCTCACGCCTGTGATCGTTACCCGGGCCAACTGGAAGCCGGCCCTGATCGACACGGGCTACTACACGCTCGACCAGCTCAAGTGACCGATGCCGGGGCGGAGCTTAATCGCTCCGCCCGATCCGATCCCCGCCGCGACGGCTGTCGCGCGGGCCGAACGTGCAGTCCGAGCTGGTAAGCGCCGCATGCAGCCCGTTCTCGAAATGCGGGGAATCACCAAGACCTTCCCCGGCGTCAAGGCCCTCGCCGACGTCAACCTGACCGTCGAGCCCGCCGAGATCCTCGCCCTGGTGGGCGAGAACGGCGCGGGGAAGTCGACGCTGATGAAGGTGCTGAGCGGCGTGTATCCCTACGGGTCGTACACGGGCGACATCACCTACGAGGGGCGGCCGGGTCGCTTCCGGGACATCACGGACAGCGAGCGCCTCGGCATCGTGATCATCCACCAGGAACTCGCCCTGGTGCCGTACCTGTCGATCGCCGAGAACATCTTCCTCGGCAACGAGCCGGCCCGGTTCGGGGTCATCGACCGGGATCGTGTCCAGGCCCGCGCCCGCGCGCTGATGGCGATGGTGGGGCTCGACGAGTGCCCCGACACCCTCGTCACCCATCTCGGGGTCGGCAAGCAACAGCTCGTGGAGATCGCCAAGGCGCTCTCCAAGGAGGTGAAGCTCCTGATCCTCGACGAGCCGACCGCGTCGTTGAGCGAGACCGACAGCGAGGCCCTGCTGAAGCTCCTGCTGCGCTTCAAGGCGCAGGGCATCGCCTCGATCCTGATCTCCCACAAGCTCAACGAGATCGCCAAGGTGGCCGACCGGATCACGGTCCTGCGCGACGGCAGCACCGTCGAGACCCTCGACTGCCGCGGCGGCGCGATCGACGAGGACCGCATCATCCGGGCGATGGTCGGCCGCACGTTGGAGAGCCGCTACCCGGCCCGCACGCCGCGGATCGGCGCGGTGCTGATGGAGGTGCGCGACTGGACGGTCCACCACCCCGTCCACGCCGACCGGGCGGTGGTGCGCGACGTCGACCTGAGCCTGCGCCGGGGCGAGATCGTCGGGATCGCGGGCCTGATGGGCTCGGGCCGGACCGAGCTCGCCATGAGCCTCTTCGGCCGGTCCTACGGCCGGGACATCCGGGGCACGGTCCGGATCGAGGGTGTCGAGGTCGACGTCTCGACGATCGACCGGGCCATCGCGGCCGGCCTCGCCTACGTCACCGAGGACCGCAAGCAGCTCGGGCTCGTGCTGGGCGAGGACATCGCCCGGAACACCACCCTGGCGAACCTGCCCGGGGTCTCCACCGCCGCGGTGATCGACGAGGCGGCCGAGCACCGGGTCGCGACCGGCTACCGCACCAAGATGCGCATCCGCTCCGTCGGGGTGACGCAGCAAACCGTGAACCCGTCGGGCGGCAACCAGCAGAAGGTCGTGCTGAGCAAGTGGATGTTCACCCGGCCCAAGGTGCTGATCCTCGACGAGCCGACCCGCGGCATCGATGTCGGCGCGAAGTACGAGATCTACAGCATCATCAACGAGCTGGCGGAGGACGGCCGCGGAGTCCTCCTGATCTCCTCGGAGATGCCGGAACTGCTCGGCCTCTGCGACCGCATCTACGTGATGAACGAGGGGCGCTTCGTGGGCGAATTCGACCGCGCCGAGGCCAGCCAGGAAGCGATCATGCGCGCCATCATGCGCTCCAGGGGGCTGAACGGATGACCGACATCACAGTGAGCAAGTCCGTGAGCCCCAGCCACGACATCGTCCCGGCGGGCGCGGCCGGGGTCCGGCGCGGCCGCCTGCCGATGGCGCAGCTGCGCGCCTACGGGCTCGTCGTCGCGCTGGCGGCGATCACGCTGTTCTTCGAGGTCGCGACGGGCGGCGTCCTGTTCCAGCCGCTGAACCTGACCAACCTGATCCTCCAGAACAGCTACGTCGTCGTGATGGCGCTCGGGATGCTGCTGGTCATCGTGGCCGGGCATATCGACCTGTCGGTCGGCTCGGTGGTCGGTTTCGTGGGGGCGCTCGCCGCCCTGCTGATGGTCCGCTTCCACGTCGACCCGTTCTCGGCCGCCCTCCTGTGCCTCGCGGTGGGCGCGGTCATCGGCGGTCTGCAGGGCTACTTCGTGGCCTACCTCGCCATCCCGAGCTTCATCGTCACCCTGGCCGGCATGATGGTGTTCCGCGGCCTGACGCAGGTGCTGCTGCAGGGGGCCTCCATCGGACCGTTCCCGGAGGTGTTCCAGCTCCTCGCCAAGGGCTTCCTCGTCAACGGCGCCGGACCCTGGACCGCCGTCCTGATCGCCGTCGCGCTGGTCGCGACGCTGACCGGGCTCAACTGGCGACGGCGGCAGGCGCGGCTGCGGAACGGGAGCCCGGCCGAGTCCCCGGCGGCGTTCATCGGCCGCAACGGCGTGACCGCCATCCTGATCCTGGCCTTCGCCTGGCAGATGAGCGCCTACCGGGGCCTGCCCAACGTGCTCCTCGTGCTGCTGGCGCTGGTGACGCTCTACGGCTTCGTGTCGACGCGGACGACGATCGGGCGCCGGATCTACGCGCTGGGCGGGAACATCAAGGCCGCGCGCCTCTCGGGCATCAAGACCGAGCGGCTGACCTTCCTGACCTTCGCCAACATGGGCGCGCTGGCGGGCCTCGCCGGCATGATCTTCGTCGCCCGGCTCAACACCGCGAACTCGAAGGCCGGCATCGGCATGGAGCTCGACGTGATCGCCGCGTGCTTCATCGGCGGCGCCTCGGCGGCGGGCGGCATCGGCAAGGTCTCGGGCGTCGTGATCGGCGCCTTCATCATCGGCATCATGAACAACGGCATGTCGATCCTGGGGATCGGCGTCGACTGGCAGCAGGTGATCAAGGGCGTCGTCCTGCTCGCCGCCGTGTGCCTCGACGTCCACAACAAGAACAACC
Source organism: Methylobacterium sp. A52T (assembly GCF_053346095.1). Taxonomy (NCBI): domain Bacteria; kingdom Pseudomonadati; phylum Pseudomonadota; class Alphaproteobacteria; order Hyphomicrobiales; family Methylobacteriaceae; genus Methylobacterium; species Methylobacterium sp. A52T. The sequence continues at coordinate 8,555 of NZ_JBKFBI010000111.1, forward strand.
GGCTCTGACGGGCGCCGCGCGCTCCGCGGCCCCGCGTCCGGTTCGGGTCGCCCCGATCGGGACGGCGCGGGTCCGCCCCGCGGAGCGCGTCGATCCGGCGGTGTCGCGACCGCCCGTGGCGCGCCGACCGCGGACGTGGCGCGGTGCTCGCGGTGGTCGGGCCCGGCCCGGCCGCCCGAGGCGGCCGGCGGGTTTCCCCGCCCGGCGCGATCAGGTCTTGCGGGCGACCGTGAAGCGGGCGGCGTCGCGCAGGACGCGGGCGCCCTCCCCCCAGGACGACACCGCGTCCTCGCAGACGCCGACGAGGCGGTCGCACTCGGCGCGGGCCCCGTCGATGCCGAGACGGTCGACGAGCGTCGCCTTGCCGGCATCCTTGTCCTTGCCGGTGGCCTTGCCCATGGCTTCGGGCGAGGCCTCCCGGTCGAGGATGTCGTCGGCGATCTGGAAGGCCTGCCCCAGGGCGAGGCCGTAGCGCAGCAGCGCGGCCTGCTGGTCCTTGTCGGCACCGCCGACGATGGCGCCGGCCTCCACCGAGAAGGCCAGGATCGCGCCGGTCTTCATCGCCTGCATCCGCAGGGTGTCGTCCACGTCCATGTTGGCCGCGCCGAACCGGCCTTCGGCGGTGAGATCGAGGAGTTGGCCGCCGACCATGCCGCCGAGGCCCGAGGCGCGGGCGAGGCCGAGCACGAGGTCGGCGCGGACGCGCGCATCCGGCTGCCAGGTCGGGTCGGCGACGATCTCGAAGGCCAGCGTCTGCAGGGCGTCGCCGACCAGGATGGCGGTGGCCTCGTCGTAGGCCTTGTGGACCGTGGGCTTGCCGCGGCGCATGTCGTCGTCGTCCATCGCCGGCAGGTCGTCGTGGACGAGGCTGTAGCAGTGGACCAGCTCCACGCCGGCGCCGGCCGCGAGGGCGGCGGCCTCGGAGCCGCCGAGCATCCGGGCGGTCTCGATGGCGAGGAACGGCCGGAGACGCTTGCCGCCGCCGAGCACGGCGTGCCGCATGGCCTCCATCAGGCGGGGCGGCCGGGCGATCTCGCCGGCGTTGACCGCGGGGCCGAGACGCTCGACCAGGAAGGTCTCGACCGTGCCGGCGACCTCCGTCAACCTGTGGGTAAAATCGGCGGCCGGCGTGACTGCCTTGACCGAACCGGTCGGTGCCTGCGTTGAGGGGGTCGGGGTCATCGGGCTTACGTCCGGTCCTGGCCTTGCGAAACCAATCGGGTGTCAGTTGGGCGGGGACGGACTCACGGTGGACGGGGCTCGACGCAGGCGGGAGACGGCAGGTCGCGACCTCCCGCTCGCGCGCCCGCGCCGTTCCCGTCGCGTCCGACAGCTGGTGGGAGCGCTGCTGCTGCTCCCCGCCGTCGGGTTCGTCCTCGCGCTGACGTTGGCGCTCGTCTATAGCGCGGTGATGCCGCCGTCGACCCTGATGCTGGGACGGTGGTTGACGCTTCAGCCGGTGAGTCGGGATCCGGTCCCGCTCTCCGCCATCGCGCCGGTCCTGCCGCAGGCCGTGATCGCCTCGGAGGATCAGCGCTTCTGCCTGGATCACGGGGTCGATTTCGGCGCGATCCGCGACGTGGTCGAGGACGAGGATTCCCCGAGCCGCGGCGCCTCCACGATCGCCATGCAGACGGTGAAGAACGTCTTCCTGTGGCCCGGCCGCTCCTACATCCGGAAGGCCATCGAGATCCCGCTGGCGCTGGCGCTCGACACGCTCTGGGGCAAGCGCCGGATGATGGAGATCTACCTCAACGTCGCCGAGTGGGGCGACGGGATCTACGGCGCGCAGGCCGCGAGCCGGCACTGGTTCGGCAAGGACGCGAGCCGGCTGACCCGCAACGAGGCCGCCCTGCTCGCCGCCGTGCTGCCGAACCCGATCACCCGCAGCGCCGGCCGTCCCTCCCCCGGAGTGCGCCGCCGGGCCGCGCGGATCCAGGCGATGATGGGACAGATCGACGGCCTCACGGGCTGCTTGCGGCGGTAGCAGGGGGCGACTCGCCTCTGTAAGACGGGCCTTCCAAGCGTGAGAGCCGGGACCGATACACGATGAGCGATGCCGTCTACGACCTGAGCCTGGAGCGCATCGCCCTGATCCGCCGGATGGTCGTCGCCTGGGACGGCGGCGAGCCGGGGGCGCCGACCATCCACCCGGCCGCCCCCTACGGCAGCCTCGACCGCGACGGCGACATCGCCAACGTCACCGGCGACGACGAGGGCGCCGAGGAGGAGCATCGGTCGCTCGAGGACGGCCTCGCCGTCTTCGTCCAGAACGGGCAGCTGAAGCCGGGCCGGTACCAGTACCACAACGGTCTGGCCAAGCTCGATCCGGGCGCCGTGGGCGACGTCTTCCGGGACGCGGCCACCGGCGAGACCCCGGACGTCATCACCTTCGCGGTGACGCCCGAGCACCTCGCGCTGATCCCGCGGCTGAATATCGGGTGGAACGCCGAGCGGGGGGTGCCGCGCGTCGACCCGGAGAAGCCCTACGGCGATGACGGCGCCTACACCGCGGCGATGAAGCGCCTTCTCGCCGCCGTGCCGGGCGCGGCCGCGAACGACGACGAGGACGCGCAGACTCGGCTCGTGCGCCTCCATCGCGAATTGCAGCCGGCCCTGCAGATCTTCCTGCGCTACGCCGATCTCGGCCCCGGCGATTTCCGTCGGGCCGCCGAGCGCTGGCTCCCCGCCTGACGGCTACCTCCGGTCGCTGCCGCCCGCGCGGCGGCGACCGGCAGCGGGCTCAGCCCTCGCGCTTCTTGCGCTGGGCCAGCGTGCGGAGCCGCAGGGCGTTGAGCTTGATGAAGCCCGCCGCGTCGCGGTGATCGTAAGCGACGGCGCCCTCCTCGAAGGTCACGAGGTCCTGGTCGTAGAGCGAGTGCGGGCTCTCGCGGCCGATCACGTGGACGCCGCCCTTGTAGAGCTTCAGCCGCACCGTGCCGGTGACCTTCTCCTGGCTCTTGTCGATCAGGGCCTGGATCATCTCGCGCTCCGGCGAGAACCAGAAGCCGTTGTAGATCAGCTCCGCGTATTGCGGCATGAGCTGGTCCTTCAGGTGCGCGGCACCGCGGTCCAGCGTGATCGACTCGATGGCGCGGTGCGCCGGCAGCAGGATCGTGCCGCCGGGCGTCTCGTACATGCCGCGGCTCTTCATGCCGACGAAGCGGTTCTCCACGAGGTCGAGCCGGCCGATGCCGTTGGCGCGGCCGAGCTCGTTGAGCCTGGTCAGCAGGCTCGCGGGCGACAGAGCCTCGCCGTCGATTGAGACCGCGTCGCCGCGCTCGAACCCGATCGTGATGACCGTCGGCTGGTCGGGCGCCTCCTCGGGGGAGAGGGTGCGCGAGTAGACGTAGTCCGGCACCTCGACGGCCGGATCCTCCAGCACCTTGCCCTCCGAGGAGGCGTGCAGGAGGTTGGCGTCCACGGAGAACGGGCTCTCGCCGCGCTTGTCCTTGGCGATCGGGATCTGGTGCTGCTCGGCGAAGGCGATGAGCTGCTCGCGCGAGCGCAGGTCCCACTCGCGCCAGGGCGCGATCACCGTCACGTCCGGCTTCAGCGCGTAGTAGCCGAGCTCGAACCGGACCTGATCGTTCCCCTTGCCGGTGGCGCCGTGGCAGACCGCGTCGGCGCCGACGCGCTCGGCGATCTCGATCTGCTTTTTGGCGATCAGCGGCCGGGCGATCGAGGTGCCGAGCAGGTAGACGCCCTCGTAGACGGCGTTCGCCCGGAACATCGGGAAGACGTAGTCGCGGACGAACTCCTCGCGCAGGTCCTCGATGTAGATGTTCTCGGGCTTGATGCCGAGCAGCTCCGCCTTGCGGCGGGCCGGCTCCAGCTCCTCGCCCTGGCCGAGATCGGCCGTGAAGGTGACGACCTCGCAGCCGTAGGTGGTCTGCAGCCACTTCAGGATGATCGATGTGTCGAGGCCGCCGGAATAGGCCAGCACGACCTTCTTCACGGGGCTCTTCGCGGGGACGGACATGGGACTTCCGGAACTGGGCGAGGGATCTGGCTCGGCGTCTGCGGCTTATCGCGGGTGTCACCGGCCTGCAACCGGCGCGCCGCCTCGCGCGTAGCCGAGATGCCGGAGGATCGGCCGCGTTTCGCCTCACGACGGCCTTGCGGTTGTGTCAGAAACGGCGCGGGCGTTGCAGGTCGTCATCGCCGCGAGAGTGCATCGGAGAAGCGAAGTCTATGGCGCGCCAGCCAATTCTGGAGTTCTGGTACGAATTCGCCTCCACCTACTCCTACCTCGCGGCCATGCGCGTGGAGGCCGCCGCCGCCGAGGCGGACGTGGCGATCCGGTGGCGCCCCTTCCTGGTCGGGCCGCTCTTCGCCGCGCAGGGCTGGACCACCTCGCCGTTCAATCTCTACGCGGCCAAGGGCAAGAACATGTGGCGCGACGTCGAGCGCGAGGCCGCCCGCCTCGGCCTGCCGCCGGTGACGCGCCCCGCCCAGTTCCCGCAGAACAGCCTCAGCGCGGTGCGGGTCGCGATCCTCGGCCAGGACCAGCCGTGGCTGGTGCCGTTCTCGAAGGCGGTCTTCACCGCGAGCTTCGCCGAGGGCCGCTCGATCGCGGAGCCGGCGGCCGTCGCGGAGATCCTCGATTCGCTCGGGCTCGACGGCACGCAGACCGTGCGGGCCGCCGCCGCCGAGGCCAACAAGACGAAGCTGCGGGTCAGCGTCGAGGAGGCGCGCTCCCGCGGGATCTACGGGGCGCCGACCTTCCTGGCCGACGACGGCGAGCTGTTCTGGGGCAACGACCGGCTGGAGCAGGCCCTGGCCTGGGCGACCGGCGACCGGCCGAAGGGGCTGCGCTAGCCCTGCGGTAGGGCCACGTTCACGCCGCGCGGCCATGAAACCGACTCGACCCCCTGGTTCTGGTCCGGCTCCGCTTCGGCGCGGCCGGAGCGGGACAGCGATGCCCCGGACGAGTCCCATGCCTGTTTCGAAGCCCGTTTCGCGCCGCCTCCTGCTCGCCGCGGCCGCCACTTTCGGTGCCGGCCTGACCGGCGCCTCCGCGCAATCCTACGGCCAGCGGGTCGCGGTGACGGGCGACGACGGGCGCGCGGTGGCGAACTCGATCCTGCCGGGCGAGATCACCGGGCAGATCCCGGCCCTGCGCGGCGTGACCTATGTCGGGCCGCGGGATGCCGGCACCACGCTCTACGAGTTCTTCGACTTCAACTGCCCGTACTGCCGGAAGGCGGCCGCCGACGTGGTCGCCCTGCACGACAGCGATCCGGAGCTGCGGATCGGGCTTGTCCACAACCCGATCCTGTCGCCGCAATCGGCGCAGGCCGCGAAGGTGATGCTGGCGGTGCAGCGCAAGCTCGGATCCGAGGCCGCGTGGCGCTTCTATCAGACGCTGCTCGGGAAGCCCGGCCGCATCGACGGGCCCGGCGCGCTCGCCGTCGCCGCCACGATGGGGATCCCGCAGGCGGAGGTCGAGGAGATCGCCGACAGCGAGGAGGTGCGCGCGGCGCTGAAGAGCCAGATGCGGATGGCCGCGGATCTCGGCCTCTACGCGACGCCGTCCTACGTGATCGGCAACAGCGGGATCCTCGGGCATCCCGGCGCCGGCGCCATGGCCAAGATGATCGCGAGCGTCCGGCGCTGCGACCGGCTCGCCTGCTGAGGCGGGACCCGCGTCACACTTCCGCCGTCCTGACGCGCAGCGACGCGCGCCTGCCGTGTTGCGCGCGGCCATGCTGGCATGCTAGGCGGTCGCCGCGCCGCGAGGACAGTTCTCGACCTGTCCGTTGCCGGCGCGATCCCACGTCCCGAACGGTCTCGCACCGCGCTCCAGCCGGAGCGCGCGGAGCGGACGGGCAACCAGAGAAGAGAGCGACGGGTGGCGCAGAACGGTTCCGAGGCTGGTCCCCTGGTCGCAGGCGTGGCGGGCCGGTACGCTTCCGCCCTGTTCGAGCTCGCGCGCGACGAGCGCCAGGTCGACGCGGTCGCCGAGTCTCTCGATCAATTCGACACGCTGCTGAAGGAGAGCGCGGATCTCCGCCGCCTCGTCCGCAGCCCGGTCTTCAGCGCCGAGGAGCAGGCGGCCGCCATCGGCGCCGTGCTCGACAAGGCGGGCATCGGCGGGCTGGCCGGCAACTTCATCCGCCTCGCGGCCTCGAACCGCCGGCTCTTCGCCCTGCCCGACATGATCGACGCGTTCCGGACCCTGGTCCAGGACTCGAAGGGCATCGTGCGCGCCCAGGTCCGGGTGGCCGAGAAGCCCTCCGACGCGGTGATCGAGGAGATCAAGGCGTCGCTGCGCGACATCGCCAAGGCCGACGTCGCCGTCGACCTCGTGGTCGATCCCAGCCTGATCGGCGGCCTCGTCGTGAAGATGGGCTCGCGCATGGTCGACGCCTCCCTCAAGACCAAGCTCAACGGTATCCGCCTCGCGATGCGGGCCGCGCGGTAAGCGCCCCCATCCGACCCGAACACGCATAGACGCATCAGCGACAGAGGCCCGAGTATGGACATCCGCGCCGCCGAGATCTCCGCGATCCTAAAAGAGCAGATCAAGAACTTCGGCGAAGAGGCCGAGGTCTCCGAGGTCGGGCAGGTCCTGTCCGTCGGCGACGGCATCGCCCGCGCCTACGGCCTCGACAACGTCCAGGCCGGCGAGATGGTCGAGTTCGAGTCGGGCGTGCGCGGCATGGCCCTGAACCTCGAGCAGGACAACGTCGGCATCGTGATCTTCGGCTCCGACCGCGAGATCAAGGAAGGCCAGACCGTCAAGCGGACCGGCGCCATCGTGGACGTGCCGGTCGGCAAGGGCCTGCTCGGCCGCGTCGTCGACGCCCTCGGCAACCCGATCGACGGCAAGGGCCCGATCCAGTCGACCGAGCGTCGCCGCGTCGACGTCAAGGCCCCGGGCATCATCCCGCGCAAGTCGGTGCACGAGCCGATGGCCACGGGCCTCAAGGCGATCGACGCCCTGATCCCGGTCGGCCGCGGCCAGCGCGAGCTGATCATCGGCGACCGCCAGACCGGCAAGACCGCCATCGCCCTCGACACGATCCTGAACCAGAAGCCGGGCCACACCGCCGGCGGTGACGAGAAGGCCAAGCTCTACTGCATCTACGTCGCCATCGGCCAGAAGCGCTCGACGGTGGCCCAGTTCGTGAAGGTCCTGGAGGACCAGGGCGCGCTGGAATACTCCATCGTCATCGCCGCCACGGCGTCCGACGCGGCCCCGATGCAGTTCATCGCGCCGTTCGCCGGCTGCGCCATGGGCGAGTACTTCCGCGACAACGGCATGCACGCCGTGATCGTGTACGACGATCTCTCCAAGCAGGCCGTGGCCTACCGCCAGATGTCGCTGCTGCTGCGCCGCCCGCCGGGCCGCGAGGCGTATCCGGGCGACGTGTTCTACCTCCACAGCCGCCTGCTCGAGCGCGCCGCCAAGATGGGCGACGCCGCCGGCAACGGCTCGCTGACCGCGCTGCCGGTCATCGAGACGCAGGCCAACGACGTCTCGGCCTACATCCCGACCAACGTGATCTCGATCACCGACGGCCAGATCTTCCTCGAGACCGACCTGTTCTACCAGGGCATCCGCCCGGCGGTGAACGTCGGCCTCTCGGTGTCGCGGGTGGGCTCCTCGGCCCAGACCAAGGCGATGAAGAAGGTCGCCGGCAAGATCAAGGGCGAGCTCGCGCAGTACCGCGAGATGGCCGCCTTCGCGCAGTTCGGCTCGGACCTCGACGCCTCCACCCAGGCCCTCCTGAACCGCGGCTCGCGGCTCACCGAGCTCCTGAAGCAGCCGCAGTTCTCGCCGCTGAAGATGGAAGAGCAGGTCGCGGTGATCTACGCCGGCGTGAACGGCTACCTCGACAAGATGCCGGTGACCAAGGTCCGCCCGTTCGAGGACGCGCTGCTCTCGACCCTGCGCTCCAAGCACAAGGACCTGCTCGACTCGATCGCCGCCTCCAAGGACCTGTCGGACGAGAACGCCGGCAAGCTGAAGAGCGTCGTCGAGAGCGTCGCCAAGTCGATCGGCTGATGTGAGGCCCCTCCCCTCGGGGAGGGATCTTGGGTGGTGCGGGGGGATCCCGGTCCCCGCCGCACCGCCCGAACTTCCGGCTCCTTCCCGCCGAGGGAAGGAGAGGCCCATAGAACGGACCTGGACCTCACCCGATGGCGAGTTTGAAGGACCTGCGCAACCGCATCACCTCGGTGAAGGCGACGCAGAAGATCACCAAGGCCATGCAGATGGTCGCCGCCGCCAAGCTGCGCCGGGCGCAGATGGCCGCCGAGGCGGGCCGTCCCTACGCCGAGAAGATGTCGGCGGTGCTCGGCAACCTCGCGGGCAACCTCGTCGGCGGCGTCGGCGCCCCGCGGCTCCTGTCCGGGACCGGCTCCGAGCAGACGCACCTTCTCGTTGTGTGCACGGGCGACCGCGGCCTCGCCGGCGCGTTCAACTCGTCGATCGTCCGCCTCGCGGTGCGCGAATATGCCCAGAAGCTCGCCGCCGAGGGCAAGACCGTCAAGATCATGACGGTCGGCAAGAAGGGCCTCGACGCGCTGCGCCGGCAGTACCGCGACCAGATCGTCGAGAGCATGGACATCCGCGGCAACCGCCCGGTGGATTACGAGTTCGCCGCCTCGATCGCCGACAAGATCCTGGCCCGCTTCGAGAACGGCGAGTTCGACGTCGCGACCCTGTTCTACTCCGAGTTCCGCTCGGTCATCTCGCAGATCCCGACCGCGCAGCGCCTGATCCCCGCGGAGCTGCCGGCGGTCGACACGACCGCGAAGGCGGCCGCCGGCAACGCCGCCCTGGAATTCGAGCCGTCCGAGGAGGCGATCCTCGAGACGCTGCTGCCGAAGAACCTGACGGTGCAGATCTACCGGGCGCTCCTGGAGAACGCCGCCTCCGAGCAGGGCGCGCGCATGAGCGCCATGGACTCGGCGACCCGCAACGCGGGCGAGATGATCAAGAAGCAGACGCTGATCTACAACCGGACGCGTCAGGCCATGATCACCAAGGAACTCATCGAGATCATCTCGGGTGCGGAAGCCCTCTGAGGCACCGCGACCCGACCGCACAGCTTGAAGGGTAGGTTAACGATGGCGAACACCGCACTCCCCGGCACCGGCTCCAACAAGGTCGGCAAGATCACCCAGGTCATCGGCCCCGTGGTCGACGTGCAGTTCGAGGGCCACCTGCCCGAGATCCTGAACGCGCTGGAGACCAAGAACAACGGCGCCCGCCTCGTCCTCGAGGTCGCCCAGCAGCTCGGCGAGAACACCGTGCGCTGCATCGCCATGGACACGTCCGAGGGCCTGACCCGCGGCCAGGAGTGCACCGACACCGGCGAGCCGATCAAGGTTCCGGTCGGCATGAACACGCTCGGCCGCATCATGAACGTCATCGGCGAGCCGATCGACGAGGCCGGCCCGGTCCAGGCCGACACCTTCCGCGCCATCCACCAGCCGGCCCCCTCCTACGCCGAGCAGTCGACCGAGGCCCAGATCCTCGTCACCGGCATCAAGGTGGTGGACCTGCTCGCCCCCTACGCGAAGGGCGGCAAGATCGGCCTGTTCGGCGGCGCCGGCGTCGGCAAGACCGTGCTGATCATGGAGCTGATCAACAACATCGCGAAGGTGCACTCGGGCTACTCGGTGTTCGCCGGCGTGGGTGAGCGCACCCGCGAGGGCAACGACCTCTATCACGAGATGATCGAGTCCAAGGTGAACGTCGACCCGAAGGAGCACGGCTCCGCCGAGGGTTCGAAGTGCGCCCTGGTCTACGGCCAGATGAACGAGTCGCCGGGTGCCCGCTCGCGCGTCGCCCTGACCGGCCTGACTATCGCCGAGCAGTTCCGCGACGACGGCCAGGACGTGCTGTTCTTCGTCGACAACATCTTCCGCTTCACGCAGGCGGGCTCCGAGGTGTCGGCGCTCCTCGGCCGCATCCCCTCGGCGGTGGGCTACCAGCCGACGCTCGCCACCGACATGGGCGCCCTCCAGGAGCGCATCACCACCACGACCAAGGGCTCGATCACCTCGGTGCAGGCCATCTACGTGCCGGCCGACGACCTGACCGACCCGGCGCCCGCCGCCTCGTTCGCCCACCTCGACGCCACGACCGTGCTGTCGCGCTCGATCGCCGAGAAGGGCATCTACCCGGCGGTGGACCCGCTGGACTCGACCTCGCGCATGCTGTCGCCGGCGATCCTCGGCGAGGAGCACTACGACGTCGCCCGCCGCGTTCAGCAGACCCTGCAGCGCTACAAGGCGCTCCAGGACATCATCGCGATCCTGGGCATGGACGAGCTGTCCGAGGAGGACAAGCTGACCGTGGCCCGCGCCCGCAAGATCGAGCGCTTCTTCTCGCAGCCCTTCTCGGTGGCCGAGGTGTTCACCGGCTCGCCGGGCAAGCAGGTCGCCCTCGAGGACACCATCAAGGGCTTCAAGGGCCTGGTGAACGGCGACTACGACGACCTCCCGGAGGCCGCCTTCTACATGGTCGGCACCATCGAGGAGGCCCAGGAGAAGGCCAAGAAGCTCAAGGCCGCGTAAGACGACACCCCCTTCCCCGCGCGGGAAGGGGACGGAGGCCGCGCGGGCGACCCTGACCGGTGCCGTCCGCGCAGCCTTTTTCCGAGACGCTCCGCCCGCGCGGCGGGGCGCGCGCCGCCGATCCGGGAACACGTCAGGCCATGGCCACCTTCCACTTCGATTTCGTCGGCCCCGAGCGGACGCTGTATTCCGGCGAGGTGACCGCCGTTCAGCTGCCCGGCACCGAGGGCGAGATGACCGTGATGCCGGGCCACGCGCCCGTGCTGACCTCCCTCCGGGTCGGCGTCATCGTGATCACCGAGAGCCAGGGCAGCGGCAAGCGGATCTACGTCCGCGGCGGCTTCGCCGATATCGGCCCGACGGCCGTGACCGTGCTGGCCGAGCGCGCCGCCCCGATCGAGGAGCTGACGCACGACTCCCTCGACCGCGACATCGAGGCGATCGAGATGCAGCGCGACGCCACCGAGGACCTGCAGAAGCGCGAGGAGCTGAACGGCCAGATCGTCCAGCTCCAGGAGACCAAGGCGCTCCTGAAGCTCTGAGCCTCGTTCAGCGGGCGCTCTCCAGCGCCCGCGCCAGCAGGTCGGCCCGCGCTGACGCGTCCGTCGGGCAGCCCCGCTCCAGCCAGATCCTCCGCGCCGCGGCCAGCCCGCGCCCGATGCCGGGCCCCGGCGCCACACCGGCCGCGACGAGATCCGCCCCCGCCAGGGGAAAGGCCGGCGACGACCCCTCCCCCTCGAGGGCCCGCAGGGCCGCCCGCGCCGCCTCCGTCACGGCGGGCCGCGGCTCCCCGGCCAGGATCGCCAGCGCGCCGGCCAGGCACGACAGGCCGTGCTCCGCCGCCAGGGCCCGCGCCGCGACCGCGTCCAGCACCGCGCATCCGTGGAGATCGGCCAGCGCCGCGGCGTAGCCGAGCAGCTGCCCGTGCTCGCTCTTCGACAGGCGCAACCGCTCGCGCAGCCGGTCGGCGTCGTGCCGCGCGCCGACCGCGAGGGCCGCGAGGCGGGTCACCGGGGGCAGGCCCGCGGCGGCGGCCCGTTCCAGCCGCCCGAGTTCCCCCACCCCCCCCGGGGGGCGCGGCCGCGAACGACGACGAGGACGCGCAGACTCGGCCCGTGCGCCTCCATCGCGAATTGCAGCCGGCCCTGCAGATCTTCCTGCGCTACGCCGATCTCGGCCCCGGCGATTTCCGTCGGGCCGCCGAGCGCTGGCTCCCCGCCTGACGGCTACCTCCGGT
>NZ_JBKFBI010000112.1:0-20148 GCF_053346095.1 Methylobacterium sp. A52T
CGAACTCGCGGTCGACGGCGCGGCGGACACGCCGGCCGCGCCGCGCCCGCGCCGGCCCGCGGCGCGCCTGCCGCGCGGCCTGGACCTCGGCAAGGTCGATCTGACGACCACGCTCGCGGCGGCGCGCATCCAGCGGCCGGTCCTGTTCGTGCCCCCCTCCATGCCGGCGATCGACCTGCTGGTGCGGATGCAGGCGACCCGCACCCACATGGCGCTCGTCATCGACGAGTACGGCGGCACCGACGGGCTGATCTCCATCGAGGATCTGATCGAGGTCGTGGTCGGCGACATCGAGGACGAGCACGACGTCGCCGAGGACAAGCACGTCCAGCGCGTCGAGGGCGAGGGCGAGGTCTTCGTGGCAGACGCGCGCACTCCGCTGGCCGAGGTCTCCGAGGTGACGGGCGTCGACCTCGTCGCGGCCGTCGGGGAGATGGCCGAGGAGATCGACACGCTGGGCGGCATGATCGTGACCCTGGCGGGCCGCGTGCCGTCGCGCGGCGAGCTGATCGCCGGCCCCGGCGACCTCGAGTTCGAGGTGCTCGACGCCGATCCGCGCCGCCTGAAGCGGCTCCGGTTCCACAAGGGCGCGGCGCGCATCGGCAACGTCGTGCCGCTCGCCCTGCCACCGCCCGCGAACGCCCCGGTCGCCGAGACGCCGCACCCGTGACGGTCGCGGCGTGACGAGTCTGGTGGACGGTTTCGCCCGGTCGCCCGCGGCGGCCGGCGCACCGATGCGCGGGCCGATCCCGGGTCCCATGTCCGATCCGGAGCGGGCGCGCGTGCCGGGCGCGGTGCTGGCGGTCGCGCGCCTGACCGGCTGGCGCCGGCTCGGGCTGGCGTGGCTCGCCGGCGCCCTGGGCGCGCTGGCCATGCCGCCCTACGGGCTCCTGCCGGCCCTCGCGGTCTCCCTAACGATCGCGGTCTGGCTGCAGGACGGGGCGGCCGCCGGCCGGACGACGGTCCGGCGATTCGCGCCCTGCTTCCTCATCGGCTGGGCCTGGGGCTTCGGCTACCTCACCGCCGGACTCTGGTGGCTGGGCCAGGCCTTCCTGGTCGAGGCCGAGGAGTTCCTCTGGGCCCTGCCGCTCGGCGTGATCGGCCTGCCCTTCGTGCTCGGCCTGTTCTACGGCGCCGGTTTCGGCGCCGCGGGCCTGCTCTGGAGCCGCGGCGCGGCGCGGATCGCCGCCCTCGCCTTCGGGCTCGGCGCGGCCGACTGGCTGCGCGGCCACCTGTTCACGGGGTTCCCCTGGAACACCCTCGGGATGGCGCTGGCCCAGAACCTCTGGCTGATGCAGGGGGCGGCGGCGGTCGGGCTCTACGGCCTGTGCATCCTGGCCGCGCTGGTCTGCGCGGCGCCCGCGACGCTCGCCACCGGCGCGAACCCGCGCGCCCGGTTCGGGCCGAGCGCAGCCGCCGCGATCGTGCTCGCCGGCCTGGCGCTCTACGGGGCCGAGCGGCTCGGTCCGCCCGACCCGGTGGTCGCGGGTGTCCGGCTGCGGCTCGTCCAGCCCAACCTACCCCAGGACGCCAAGTTCAGGCCCGAGAACCGGGCCGACATCGTCGACCGCTACATCGAGCTGAGCCAGCGCCCGACGGAGGCCGGCGCGCCGGAACCGACCCACATCGTCTGGCCGGAATCGGCCTTCCCGTTCCTGATCCAGCGCGACCCCGACGCCCTGGCTAAGGTGGCGGCCGGCCTCAAGCCCGGGCAGCACTTGATCACCGGGGCGGCCCGCGCCGAGGAGCCGCTGCCGGGCGAGCGTCTGCGCTTCTACAACGCCGTCCTGGTGATCGGCCCGGACGGCCGGATCTCCGACAGCTACGACAAGGTCCACCTCGTCCCGTTCGGGGAGTACCTCCCCGCGCCCCTCGACGCCGCCCTGCGGGCCGTGGGTCTGCGCCAGTTCGTGGCGATCCCCGGCGGGTTCTCGGCCGGGACGCTCGCCGGGCAGCGGATCCTGACGGTGCCGGGCCTGCCGCCGGTCGCGGCGACCATCTGCTACGAGGCGATCTTCCCGGGCGCGATCCTGCCCGCCGGGCACGCCGCGCCGTCCCCGCAGCCGCCGGGGCTGATCCTGAACGTCACCAACGACGCGTGGTTCGGCGACACGCCGGGGCCGCGCCAGCACCTCGCCCAGGCGCGCCTGCGCGCCGTCGAGGAGGGGCTGCCGCTCGTGCGCGACGCCAATACCGGGATCTCCGCGGTGATCGACCCGCACGGCCGCGTCGTCGCCCGCACCGCGCTCGACACCGAGACCTGGCTCGACGCGGACCTGCCCGCCCGCATCGTCGGCGGCACGCTCTACGGCCAGTTCGGCGACGCCGCCTTCGCGCTGATGCTGGCCGCCTGCCTGGGCGGGGCCGTGATCGCGCGGCGGCGGCCGTGAGTTCGGACCGGGCCACAGCGAACCGGTTCCTGCTCGGCCTCGCGCTGATGCTGGTCGCGTTCAACCTGCGCCCGGCGCTCAGCACGGTCGGCCCCCTGCTGGCGACGATCCGCGACGGCACGGGCCTCGGCGCCGGCGGCGCCGCCATCCTCACGACGCTGCCGGTCCTGTGCCTCGGCATCGCCTGCGCGCTGGCCGCGCCGCTGATCCGCCGGATCGGGCCCGACCTCGCGGTGCTCGCCGGCTCGACCATCCTCGTCGCCGGCCTGACGCTCCGCGGTCTCGGCGGCCTCGTGCCGCTCTTCGCCGGGACGGCGCTGGCGGCCATCGGGATCGGGATCGACAACGTCCTGTTGCCGGCACTGGTGAAGCGCGATTTCGCCGGCAACGGCGGCCTGATGACCGGCCTCTACACGATGACCCTGTGCCTCGGCGCGGCCGCGGGCGCCGGCGCCTCGGTGCCGGTGGAGCACGCCCTCGGGGGCGGCTGGCCGTCCGCCCTGGCGATCTGGTCGCTGCCCGCTCTGGTGGCGGCCTTCGTGTGGATCCCGTTCGCCCGCCGCACCGCCTCGACCGCCGCGCCCTCCGCCGGGCGGCTGCTCCGCAACCCGCTGGCGTGGTGGGTGACGGGCTTCATGGGCCTGCAATCCTCGCTCGCCTACATCCTGTTCGGCTGGCTGCCGCTGCTGCTGCAGGGCCGCGGGCTGACGCCGCTGAATGCCGGGCTCTACGCCTCGCTGGCGACGCTGGTGCAGGCGCCGGGCGCCCTGCTGGTCGCCATGCTGGCGGCCCGCGCCCGCGACCAGCGCGCCTGGATCGTCGTGATTCCCGGCCTGACCGCCGCCGCCTTCGTGGTCCTCGCCTTCGGGGCGGAGTCCCTGCGGATCCCCGCCGCCTGCGCGCTGGGCTTCGGGATCGGCGGCTGTTTCGGGCTGGGGCTGACCCTGATCGTGCTGCGCGCCGCGGACGCGGCGAGCGCCGCCGGCCTCTCGGCCATGGCGCAGGGCATCGGCTACACCTGCGCCGCGCTGGGGCCGCTGGTCTTCGGTCTCGCCCACGAGGCGACCGGCGGCTGGGCCGTGCCGGGCGCCCTGTTCGTCGGCATCACCGTCGCGGCGATCCTGATCGGGCTGGCCGCCGGACGCGACCGGAAGGTCAGCGCGGCCGAACCCGGGTCGCGGGATGCGGGCTCTCAGCCGCCGACCGCGCTCCAGCCGGCGAACCCGGCCAGCGGTTCCTGATCGTAGCGCGCCATCAGGTCGGTCATCGCGGCGGCGTCGCCGAGCCGGCCCTCCTCGGCGAGCCGGGCCAGACCCTCGAAGAAGCCCTCGCGGCCGAGCGCCGGCGCGAAGCTCAGCGTGAACCGCACCGGCCCGTCGCCGCGGTTGGCGAAAGCGTGCGCGACGCCGGGCGGGATCAGCGCGAAGTCGCCCGGTCCGAGATCGTGATCCGCACCGTCGACGTGGAGCGCGAGCCGGCCCGCCTCGACCGAGAACGTCTCGGTCAGCCGGGCGTGGCGGTGCAGTCCGGCACCCGGCGTCCGGGGATCCATCGCGACGCGGTAGATGCCGAGGCCGTCGCCGGTCTCGTCGCTGCGCGCGAGATAGGAGACCCGCATGCCGCCGATGACGGCGTTCGGGCCGGGCCCGCGGTGCACGACACTCGCCATCGCCGCCTCCGTCCGATCCAGAAACGAGAACCCCGCGCGGCCGGGTGACCGCGCGGGGCTGTGTCGATGAGCGCCCGCGCGAGGCTTACTCGGCGGCGACCCGGTGCGCCTGCGAGCCGTCGGTCAGGGTCTCGGACTGCAGGCGCTTGCCCGGCGCGGCGCGGCCCGGCAGCGGCGGCAGCGACTTGGCCTTCTCCAGATCGATCCCGGCGCCCTCGGCGACGCGGCGGCCGTAATCCTCGTCGGCGTGCCAGAAGTGCCAGACCATCCGCAGCTGGATCGGCTCGGGGCACTGCTTCATGTCGGCCACGAGGTTGGCGATCAGGTCGTCGCGCTCCCAATCCTGGAACGAGCGGTACCGGACGCCGGCCTGGGTGTAGTCGTCCTCGGTGCGCGAGGTCTGGTAGCGCCCGAGGCGGCCCTCCACCGGCTGGTGGTAGTCCTTGGCGGGCTTCGGCGCCTCGCGCAGGCCCTCGGCCAGCGTCGACGGCTCGTAGTTGATGTGCTTGTTCGGGCCGGTGCCGTCGACCGTGTAGGCCATCTGACCGTCGCGCTGGTTCGAGTAGACCTTCACGCCGGGCTGCGGCGCGTTGATCGGCAGCTGGAGGTAGTTGGCGCCGACGCGGTAGCGCTGCGTGTCCGAGTAGGACAGCGTCCGCCCCTGCAGCATCTTGTCGTCCGAGAAGTCGATGCCGTCGACCAGCACGCCGGTCCCGAAGGCCGACTGCTCGACCTCGGCGAAGAAGTTGTCCGGCACGCGGTCGAGCACCATGCGGCCCACCGGCAGCAGCGGGAACTGGTCCATCGGCCACAGCTTCGTGTCGTCCAGCGGGTCGAACGACAGGTGGTCATTCGGGCCGTCCGGCATGATCTGGACGCAGAATTCCCACTCGGGGAAATTCCCGGCCTTGATGTTGTCGTACAGGTCACGGGTCGCGTGGCCGACATCCTTGGCCTGGATCTCGGAGGCCTGCTGCGAGGTCAGGTTGCGCACGCCCTGCTTCGGCTCCCAGTGGAACTTGCAGAGCACCGCCTCACCCTGGTCGTTGACCAGCTTGTAGGTGTTGACGCCCGAGCCTTCCATCTCGCGGTAATTGGCCGGGATGCCCCAGGGCGACTTCAGGTGCGTCACCATGTGGATCGACTCGGGGTGCTGGGCCACGAAGTCGAAGAAGCGCCACGCCTCCTGCCGGTTCGTCACCGGGTCCGGCTTGAACGCGTGGATCATGTCGGGGAACTTGATCGCGTCGCGGATGAAGAAGACCTTGAGGTTGTTGCCCACGAGGTCCCAATTGCCGTCGACGGTCTTGAACTTGACCGCGAAGCCGCGCGGATCGCGCTCGGTCTCCGGGCTCTCCTTGGCGCCGGCGACCGTCGAGAAGCGCACGAACATCGGCGTCTTCACGCCGGTCTCGTTCAGCACGCGGGCGCGGGTGTACTTGGAGGCCGGCTCGTCGCCGATCTTGCCGTAGGCCTCGAACCAGCCGTGGGCGCCGGCGCCGCGGGCGTGGACGACGCGCTCCGGGATCCGCTCGCGGTCGAAATGCGTGATCTTCTCGATGAACTGGTAGTTCTCGAGCGTGGCCGGGCCCCGCTCACCGACCGTGCGGGTGCTCTGGTTGTCGCGGACCGGATGGCCCTGGCGGGTGGTCAGGATCGGGCGTTGATCGCTCATGCGTACCGTCTCTCCGTACTGCGAAGGCTCTCGGTGGACAGAGGAGTCAGCCTGGAACCGTTCTGGTGAAGGGTTATGACCGCGGCATGACCCCGAGGCAAATGCATCGTCACAAAGGTTCTGATAGACGCAGCCTATGAATCTGGCCGGCCTCTCACTCCGCGATCTCGAATACGTCGTCGCCGTCGCCGACGAGGGGCATTTCGGCCGGGCCGCTGAGCGCTGCAACGTCAGCCAGCCGACGCTGAGCGTGCAGGTCCGTAAGCTGGAAACCGCGCTCGGCCTGACTTTGTTCGAGCGCTCGAACCGGCGGATCCTGCTCACCGAGGCGGGGCAGGCCATCGTCCGGCAGGCGCGGGTCGTCCTGGCGGAGGCGCAGCGGCTCCTGGCCCTGGCCAGCGAGGGGCGCGGCTCGCCGCTCACCGGGCGCCTCGTGCTGGCGGCGATCCAGACGCTCGGCCCCTACTTCTTCCCGCTGGTGCTACGGCCCCTGCGCGAGCAGTACCCGCTGCTGATGCTCTCGCTGTCCGAATCGCGGACGGCCGACATCGTCGAGGGGCTGCGCGACGGCCGCATCGACGCGGCCCTGGTCTCGCTGCCGCTGCCCTCGCACGGGCTCGCGGTCTCGCCGCTGTTCGTCGAGCCGTTCTGGCTCGCCTGCCCGGCCGAGCACACCCTCGCCCGGGGCGGCGCGCTCTCCGCCAACGAGATCGCGGGGCCGGACCTGCTGCTCCTCGACGAGGGCAACTGCCTGCGCGACCAGACGATCGCCGCCTGCGGCGCCGGTTCGTCGGTCGGCCGCCACGCCACCAGCCTGGAGACGCTCCGCTCGATGGTGGCGGCCGGCGCCGGCTACACGCTGCTGCCGGCCCTGGCGGTGCCGGCGAGCCCCGATCCCAGCGGCCTGACGGTGACCCGCGCCTTCGACGTCGACGGTCCCGGTCGGACCATCGCGCTGGTCTGGCGCGCGAGCGATCCGCGGGCCGCCGGCCTCGCGAGCCTGGCCGCATTCTTCCGGGCGCACGCGCCAGCGGGCACGGCCGCCTGCCGCGACGGGGAGGCCGTCGCCTGAGCCGCCGCGGACGCCCACCTTGAGCGGTTGTGAATAGGAAGAGGAGCCGCAACCGGTCTATCAGGACGGGTGACGACAGGGAGCGGCTCGATGCGGCGCACGATGGTCTGGGCCGTACTGGCGCTGCTGATCCCCGCGGGCGCGCGCGCCGAGCCGAAGGACAGCTTCGCCCGGATCGACCAGATCAACCGCGCCTCCCTGGTGATGACGGTGGAGACCGGCATCGTGCCGCGGGCGCTGGGCGCGACCGTCGCCCGCGCCCTCGACCAGGTCGCCGCCGAGGCCGCCAAGCCGGGCGCCGAGCGGCCGGACGATTACCTGCGGATCGAGCCGCTGATCACCGCCATCGCGGGGGCCGACGCCACGCGGATGCATTCCGGGCGCAGCCGCCAGGACATCATCCCGACGGTGCTGAAGCTCGAGCAGCGCGACCGTCTCCTGAACCTGGCCAAGGCGCTCGACGAGACCCGGGCGGCTCTGCTGGCAGTGGCCGAGCGCGAGGCCGACACGATCGTCCCGGCCTACACCAACGGGGTGCAGGCCCAGCCGACGACGCTCGGGCACGTCTACCTGGGCTACGCATCCGTCCTCGCCCGCGACGCCGACCGTCTCCGGGAGACCTGGGCGCGGCTGAACCTGTCGCCCCTGGGCGCGGCCGCCCTGGGCACGTCGAGCTTCCCGGTGGACCGCGAGAGGCTGGCGGCGCTGCTCGGCTTCGACGCGCCGGTGGAGAACAGCTACGATTCCGGCCAGCTCGCGCCGATGGATATGGGAATCGAGCTGACCGGGCTCGCGGCGAACCTCGCGACCACGGCCGGCAGCTTCGCGCAGGATCTCTACGCGCAGTACCACCAGACCCGGCCCTGGATCCTGCTGCGGGAGGGCGCGCTCACCGGGCCGAGCAGCATCATGCCGCAGAAGCGCAACCCCGTCGCGCTCTACAGCCTGCGCATGAAGGCCAGCGACGTCGTGGGGGCTGCCCAGGCCTTCGTCATCATGGCGCACAACGTCGATTCCGGCATGCCGGACTACAAGCGCAACCAGGCCGAGCCGCCGGGGCGGACCCTGGCCGAGGCCGCCGAGATGTGCCGGCGCTGGACGCGCGTCCTCGACGGGCTGGTCGTGGACCGGGCGCGCGCCGCCGACGAGGTCGCGGCGGACTACGCCACCACCACCGAGCTCGCCGACACGCTCCAGCGCGAGGCCGACGTGCCGTTCCGGCTCGGCCACCACTTCGCGTCCGAGCTCGTGAGCTACGGCCGCAGCCACGACCTGCGCCCGGCCGACCTGCCCTTCCCGGAGGTGCGGCGCATCTACGCCGAGGCCGCGGCCGGTTCGGGGCTGAAGCCGGACCTGCCCCTCGACGAGGCCCGCTTCCGGGCGGCGCTGTCGGCGCGCGGCATGATCGACGCCGCGAAGGGGCTGGGCGGCCCGCAGCCCGCTGAGGTCCGGCGGATGCTGGGCGCCGCGCAGGCGCGGCTGCGGACCGACCGCGACTGGCTCGACGCCCGCCGGAAGGGCCTGGCCGACGCCCGGGCGCGCCTCGATGCCGCCTTCGCGGCCCTCACGCGCGAGCCCTGAATTCCGCGCGGGGGCGCCGTGCCGAAACTCTGCCGTGACAGGGCCAATATTGCGGTATAGCGCGCGCCTGACGCCTGCCGGCTGAAGCGGGCCTCTCCCGATCGGTCGCCTTGCCCCCTCTCCGCACCCTCGGCCTCTGGGCCGCCCTCGCCGCCGCGTCGGCGGCCGTGTCGTACGGCCTGATGCAGGCGCAGTTCCCGGCCGCGCTGCTGCTCGGGCCGATGATCGCGGCCATCGCCTTCGGCGTCGGCGGTTCGCGCCTGCGCGTCCCGCGGCCCGCGTTCCAGGCCTCCCAGGCGGCGATCGGCTGCCTCGTCGCGCACGCCGTCACCGGGCAGATCGCCCAGACCCTGATGGAGGACGGGCCGCTCATCGTCGCGGTCGTGCTGGTCACCGTCGCGGTCAGCGGCCTCGTCGGCTGGATCCTGACGCGCCTGCGCGTGCTCCCCGGGACCACCGCGGCCTGGGGCTCGTCCCCCGGCGGCGCCTCCGCCATGGTGGCGATGGCCGAGGATTTCGGCGCCGATCCGCGCCTCGTCGCCTTCATGCAGTACGTGCGCGTCGCCGCCGTGGTGTTCTCGGCCTCGCTGGCGGCCCGCTTCCTGATGGAGGCCCCAGTCCCGGGGGCGTCGTCCGGCGCCGGCGAGGTCACCGGCCCGCTCTCGCTGCTGGCGACGCTCGCGGTCGCCGTCGTCGGCGCGGGCGCGGCGCTCGCCCTGCGGGTTCCGGCCGGCGCGCAGATCGGGCCGATGGTGCTCGGCAGCCTGCTTCACGCCACCGGGCTCGTCCGGATGGCGCTGCCGGTGCCGCTCCTCGAACTCGCCTACGCGTGCATCGGCATCTACGTGGGCCTGCGCTTCACCCGCGAGACGCTGCGCCTGACCGTCACCGCCCTGCCGGGCATCCTGGCGGCGACCTTCTCGGTCATCGCCCTCTGCGCGGCCTGGGGCTGGGGTCTGACTCTGCTGCTGCCCATCGACCTGCTGACGGCGATCCTCGCCACGAGCCCCGGCGGCCTCGATTCGGTGGCGATCATCGCGGTCGGCTCGAAGGCGGACGTCTCCTTCGTGCTGGCCGTCCAGACCCTGCGCCTGTTCGTGGTGCTGCTCACCGGCCCGCTGCTCGCCAAGTGGATCAGCCGGTCCGTGCCGGAGGCCGCCATCCGATGAACGCCCTGGTCCTCGCCTTCCTCAACTCCTGGCGCGGCCTGCGTCACGGCGCGCGGACCGAGCTGGCCGTCCGGCAGGAACTCGTGCTCCTGGCGCTCGGGATCCCGGTCGCGCTGTTCCTCGGCGCGACGCTCTGGGTGCGGGTCGCCCTGATGGTCAGCCTGCTGCTGATGCTGGCCGCGGAGTTCCTGAACACCGCCGTCGAGAAGCTCTGCGACCACGTCCATCCGGGGCATCACCCGATGATCGGCACCGTGAAGGACCTCGCCTCCGCCGGCACCTTCATGGCGCAGATGGCGGCGCTGCTCGTCTGGGTGGCGGCGCTGGTGGACCGTCTCGGCTGACCTGCCGCGCGCGGGGCGCGCTCGCATCCGCGGGCCGGAGGGTCTATCTGGCCGGCATCGCCCCGCGCATCGGCCGAGACTGCACACCGTGACGGACTACATCCGCAAGATCCTCACCGCCCGCGTCTACGACGTGGCGATCGAGAGCCCCCTCGATCCGATGCCGCGCCTGACGCAGCGGCTCGGCCGGCCGGTCCTGCTCAAGCGCGAGGATCTCCAGCCGGTCTTCTCGTTCAAGCTGCGCGGCGCCTACAACAAGATGTCGGGCCTGCGCCCCGACCAGATCGCCCGCGGCGTCGTCTGCGCCTCGGCGGGCAACCACGCGCAGGGCGTCGCCCTCGCCGCCGCCAAGCTCGGCGCGCGGGCCGTGATCGTGATGCCGCGCACCACCCCCTCGATCAAGGTCGATGCCTGCCGGGCGCGCGGGGCCGAGGTCGTGCTGCACGGCGACGCCTTCGACGAGGCGCTGGCGCAGGCCAAGATCCTCGAGGCCGAAGAGGGCCTGACCTTCCTGCACCCCTTCGACGATCCGGACGTGATCGCCGGCCAGGGCACCATCGGCAAGGAGATCCTGGAGCAGCATACCGGCCCGATCGAGGCGATCTTCGTGCCGGTGGGCGGCGGCGGGCTGGCCGCCGGGATCGCCACCTTCGTGAAGTATTTGCGGCCCGGCACCAAGGTGATCGGCGTCGAGCCCGAGGACGCCGCCTGCATGGCCGCCGCGCTCGCGGCCGACACCCGGGTCAGCCTGCCGAGCGTCGGCCTGTTCGCCGACGGCGTCGCGGTGCGGCAGGCCGGCGAGGAGACCTTCCGGCTCTGCCGCGAGCACCTCGACGAGGTCATCACCGTGGACACCGACGCCATGTGCGCCGCGGTCAAGGACATCTTCGACGACACTCGCGCGGTGTCCGAGCCCTCCGGGGCGCTGAGCCTCGCCGGTGCCAAGCTCTACGCCGAGCGCGAGGGCGGCGACGGCACGCTGATCGCCATCTCGTCGGGGGCGAACCTGAACTTCGACCGCCTGCGCCACATCGCCGAGCGCGCCGAGATCGGCGAGCAGCGCGAGGTCCTGATCGGCGTGACCATCCCGGAACGTCCGGGCGCCTACCGCGCCTTCATCCAGGCCCTCGGCCCGCGCGCCGTCACCGAGTTCAACTACCGCCACGCCCCGGGCTCCGAGGCGCAGATCTTCGTGGGCATCAACGTCGGCGGCGGCAAGCGCGAGAAGCAGGCGCTGATCGGATCCCTGCGCGACGCCGGCTACCGCGTCCTCGACATGAGCGACAACGAGATGGCGAAGGTCCATGTCCGCTACATGGTCGGCGGCCGGGCTGTCGGGGTGGCGCACGAGCGCCTGTTCCGCTTCCAGTTCCCGGAGCGGCCGGGCGCGCTGATGAAGTTCCTGGAGGCGCTGGGCCCGGACTTCGACATCACGCTGTTCCACTACCGCAACCACGGCGCCGATTACGGCCGGGTGCTCGCCGGGATCGCGGTGCCGCCGGCCGAGCGCGCCCGGTTCGACGCCGTGATCGAGGCGCTCGGCTACCCGGCCACCGACGAGACCGAGAACCCGGCCTACCGCCTGTTCCTCGACGGCGAGGGCGCCGGGGCGCTCTGAGCGCCGGCGGCTCGCCCGCGTCACGCGCCGTCAGCTCTCCGCCACGTCGACGGAGGTGACGTCCGGCATCGCCCGCAGCTTCGCCGCGATGGTCTCGAAGCTCGTCCGCGACAGGCGCACGAAGGTGACGGTGACCTCGTCGTGGTCCGGGTCGGGGCCCGGATGGACCGTGAAGGTCCGGACGCGCGAGGCGCGCTCGCCGGTCGCCGCCTGGAGGGTGTCGATCGACATGGTGCCGCGTTTGGCGGTCAGCCGCAGCGTCTGGGCGCGCATCCGGTCGCGCCAGCGCTCCTCGAAGGGCTTCACGCCGGCCAGGATGCCGACGATGAGCGCCGTCGCGGCGAGGGCCGGCACGTAGAGGCCGCTGCCGATCGCCAGCCCGATCGCCGCCACGCCCCAGAGGCTCGCCGCCGTGGTGAGGCCCTTCACGACCTCGCCGCGCAGCAGGATCGTCCCCGCGCCGAGGAAGCCGATGCCGGAGACGACCTGCGCGGCGATACGGGAGGGGTCGAGCACCACGTGTTCGGCGCCCAGCACGTCGGCGAAGCCGAAGGCCGAGACCAGCATGATCAGGCAGGAGCCGACGCAGACCAGCATGTGGGTCCGCAGGCCGGCCGCCCAGAGCAGCCGCTCGCGCTCCAGGCCGACCACGCTGCCGAACAGGGCCGCCAGCGCCAGCCGGGCCACCATCTCGCCGTTGCCGATCAGGACCGCCTCCGTGCCTCCGCCCCGTGCGGATGGCGCGGATCCTTGCGGCTTTACCGCGGGCGGATCAAGCGATCCCGAGCGCCGCCTTCTCGACCTCGTAGGCGGCCCGCACGGCGGCGGTGCCGTAGGCGCGCTCCAGCCGCCGCACGGTGAAATGCGCCCGCGCGGTCGATTGGAAGTGATTCATGAAGGCGGTGTTGACCGCCGCCCCGCCGAAGGCGCCGAGGATCGGCACCGCCTGCGCGGCGACCTTCTGGGAGACCACGAGCCCGAAGCGCGCGGCGATCTGCGCGGTGAAGCGGATCAGCGCCGGGGCCGACTGGTCGAGGAGCGTCTTGCTCCCGGCGTAGCGGGCCGCCTCGGAGAGCGTCTTGGCCAGGGCCGCGCGGACCGCGAAGTAGCCGCTCTCGGTGAGCGCCGAGCCCGCCTCGGTCTCGGCCATGGCCCGGCCGCCGAGGGCGAAGACCTGCACGCAGGCGAGCGCGCCCTCGGGGGTCTCGAGATCCTCCCCCTCCTCCCGGGCGATCTCGGCGATCGAGCGCAGCATCAGCGTGGTCGAGACCGGCAGCTCGACCGCCAGCGTCGCGAGGCCGAACGCGCCGCCGACCGCGCCCGAGAGCGCCGCCATCGCCTTGTGCTTGGCGTCGCCCGAGCCGAGCAGCCGCGCGAGACGGCTCTCGGCCCTCGCGGCCACGCCGCCGAGCCCCTCGCCCTCGGCGGGGACGAGCTCCTTGCGCGGCAGCGTCGCCAGCGCGACGCGCAGCGCGCCCCGCATGGCCACCTCGGTGCTGCGGCTGACGGCCTCGGTGACCGGGGTCGGCAGCGATCGGCCGATGATGTCGAGGGGCGCGCCGGCCGCCGCGGAGAGCCGCGCCGCGAGGCTCGGACGCTCCAGCACCTGCACGGCGCGGCGCAGGGCGGCGAGGTCCGCGTCGCTCAGCGCTATCTCCGGCGTCTCCGCCGGCAGCGTCTCGCCGGCGCGGG
Organism: Methylobacterium sp. A52T; assembly: GCF_053346095.1. Classification (NCBI taxonomy): domain Bacteria; kingdom Pseudomonadati; phylum Pseudomonadota; class Alphaproteobacteria; order Hyphomicrobiales; family Methylobacteriaceae; genus Methylobacterium; species Methylobacterium sp. A52T. Next base: position 13,211 of record NZ_JBKFBI010000112.1, read on the forward strand.
TGAGGTCGCTCGTGCTCATCCGTCGATCCCTGGATCTGTCCCGCTCACGCGGCCCCGGGGGCGCGCGCCGTGGTAGGAAGCTCGGGCCCCGGGATGCGGTTCCCCGGCTCCTGGGCGTCCCGCGCCGGGGCCGCGGCCTCCACACGCCCGCTCCGCCGCCCGACCGCGAGGCAGAGCACGAGGACGGGGATTCCCACGAGGGAGGTCATGACGAAGAAGGCCGGGTAGCCGATCGCCGCGACCACGAAGCCCGACGAGCCCGCAATCAGCTTGCCCGGCAGCGCGTAGAGCGAGGAGAACAGCGCGTACTGCGTCGCCGCGTAGGCCGGGCTCGTGAGGCTCGACATGTAGGCGATCAGCACGATCCCCGCGAAGGAGCCGCAGAAATTCTCGATCGAGATCGCCACCGTGAGGCGCCAGATATCGGGCGCGCCGGCCGCCAGCCACGCGAAGGCGAGGTGCGAGGCTGCCGCCAGGAAGGCGCCGAGCAGCAGCGTCGGGAACAGGCCGAAGCGGGCGAGCGCCCAGCCGCCCGCGAAGCCGCCCGCGATGCCGACCCAGATGCCGTAGAGCTTGGTGACGGTGGCGATCTCCTTCAGGTCGAAGCCGAGCGTCCGGTACAGCGGGCTCGCCATGACGCCGGACAGGAAGTCGGGCAGCCGGAACAGGGCCACGAGCAGGAGGATGCCCCAGAGCGCGCCGCCGAACCGGCCGTGCAGCTCGGTCAGCGGCTCCAGGATGGCGCGGCGCATCGACCAGAGTCGCGACCGGCCGGGCGTCTCGACCCGCGCGGCGCGCGGCGCGTCGAAGGCCGGGGCCAGCAGGGCGGCGATCATCCCGACCAGCATCAGCGCGGCCATGATCAGGTAGGCCAGCGTCCAGCCGCCCGCCGAGGCGATGAACAGCGCGCCCGCGCCGGCGGTGATCAGGCCCAGTCGGTAGCCGAGGTTCGAGGTCGCCGCCAGGATGCCCTGGAAGTCACTGCCGGCGGCGTCGATGCGCCAGCCGTCGATCACGACGTCCTGGCTCGCCGCGCAGAACGCCACCAGGAAGGCGCCGAGGCCCAGGAGTGCGAGGTTGGTCTTCGGGTCCGAGAAGGCCATCAAGATCAGGCACAGCGCGACCGCGGCCTGGGTGGTCACCATCCAGGCGCGGCGGCGCCCGAGCCGGGCGCTCAGCACCGGCACGTTCAGGCGGTCGATCGCCGGTGCCCAGAGGAACTTCAGCGAGTAGGGCAGCGCCACGTAGCTGAACAGGCCGATCGCCCGCACGTCGATGTCCGAGAAGGCGAGGCGGAGGGTGAAGGTCCCCAGCACGAGGAGCAGCGGCAGGCCGGACGAGAATCCGAGCGCCAGCATGAGCACGATCCGCCGGTCCTCGACGATGTCGCGGAGACGGAATCGACGCGTCGCCTGTGGCTGGTTCGCCATGGCATGGAACTCCTGAGCCTTCGTGGCCTTGATCCCGCGAAATCGTGGCAGCCTTACGCCGCACCTCTCTCCGCTGGATCCTGCTGTCTTGCGCCCCAATCTTGGTAGAAGCTTGCTTAACGCGGTGTCCACGTCCCGCGGTCGGAGCGCGATGGTGGCGCCGCCGGACGAACGGGGGCACCGCCTGACTGTGGAATGACGCGTTGAGTGCCCGATCCGAGACCGGTCCGCCCCTCGCGACGCTCGTCGACGCGTTCGCGTCGAGCCCGTCGCCGATGGTCATCACCGATGCGCGCGCGCCCGACAACCCGATCGCCTGGGCGAACGACGCGTTCCTGAGCGCCACGGGCTATTCCGCGGACGAGATCGTCGGGCGCAACTGCCGGATGCTGCAGGGGCCGGCCACCGATCGGTCGACGGTGCAGCGGATCCGCTCGGCCGTGGAGGCCGAAGAGCCGATCTCGGTGGAGCTGCTCAACTATCGCAAGGACGGGACGTCCTTCTGGAACGCGATGACCATCACCCCGGTGCGCGACGCCGAGGGGCTCGCCTACTTCTACGCCGCGCAGGCGGACATGACCCATGTCCACCAGATGGAAGTGTCGATGCGCGGCACCAACGACGAGCTGGAGCGCCTCGTCGCGGCGCGGACCCAGGACCTGACGTCGGCGCTGGAGCAGAAGACCGCCCTCCTCCACGAGGTCGATCACCGGGTGAAGAACAATCTCCAGGTGATCTCGTCTCTGATGCTCCTGAAGGCCCGGCGCACGCCCGAGGGCGAGGCGCGGGACGCGCTCCAGGGCATGGCGGAGCGGATCGGCGCCCTCTCGACGGCGCACCGGATGCTCTACTCCGAGGGCGACTGCACGCACTTCAACCTCGGCGACTTCGCGGTCGAGTTCCTGGCCGACATGAATGCCGGCCTGGACCCGGAGCTGCGCCGCGTGGAGGCCGACGTCGAGCCGATCGCGGTGGCGGCCGCGATGGCGGCGCCGCTCGCGCTGATGATCCACGAATTGACGGCCAACGCCCTGCGCCACGCCTTCCCGGGCGAGCGCGAGGGGCGCGTGTCGATCGTCGCCCGCCGCACCGATGGCGGGATGCACATGACGATCCGCGACGACGGCGTCGGCGTCGCCGCGGCGGCCCCGAACCCGGCGGGCTTCGGACGCAATCTCGTGGAGATGGTGGTCCGGCAGATGCGCGGGACCATCGCCTGGGCGGATGCCGGCCCGGGCACGACCGTCGAGATCGACATCCCGCTCCAGCTGCCGGCTTGAGAAATCGCCGTGGAGGCTTCAAGCTCGTCGGCCGCGGGGCCGGACAACGGAGAGCGCATGGGGACCGGGAACGCCGCCCTCCGCATCCTCGTGGTCGAGGACGAGGCCTTGATCGCCCTTGAGCTGGAATGCCTGCTGGACGATCTCGGGCACGTCACCGTCGGCGTCGCCGGCAACGCGACGGAGGCCATCGCGATGGGCCGGTCCACGGCGCCCGACGTCGCCCTCGTCGACATCCACCTCGTCGACGGCCCGACCGGGATCGACGTGGCCCGGGCGCTGTCGGCCGACCGGCGCACCACCGTGGTGTTCATGACCGCCAACGCCAAGCGCATCCCGGCCGATTTCGCCGGCGCGATCGGGGTGATCGCCAAGCCCTATTCCGAGCGCGTCGTCGCCAGCACCCTTGACTACGTGGCCGATCGCCGGGCCGGCCGCGACGGGCCGGCATGCCCGGACGGGTTCTCGCCCGCGCCGGGGTGATCTCTCGGAGTCCGCATCTCGCCCGCCCCCGCAGGGGGGCTATGGATCACACAGGTTCGATGTCTCGGACGGCTCGTCCGCCCGCTTGGAAGCTCGCAGATCCCCTCTCCCGCACGGGAGAGGGAGCCTGTCGCGCTCCGCCATCGCCTGCCTGCCTGAAATCGATAGAGCCCGTCGCCCCCGGAGCGCGCGAGACGCGGCTGAGTCCGAGCCTCACCCCCGCCCCGCCCGCTCGCGCTTCAGCCGGTAGAGCGCGTCGAGCGCCTCCCGCGGCGTCAGCGCGTCCGGGTCGATGGCGTCGAGCAGCGCGCCCAGCGGATCCTCCGGCGGCGGCTCCGGCGGCGGGGGTGGCGCGAGGGAAGCGAAGAGCGGCAGGTCGTCGATCCGGGCACGGGCGGGGCGGCCGCGCTCGGCCTTCTCCAGGCTCTTGAGGATCGCCCCGGCCCGGGTCACGACCCCGGCGGGCAGGCCGGCGAGCCGCGCGACCTGAAGGCCGTAGCTGCGCTCGGCGACGCCCGGCACGACCTCGTGCAGGAACACGACGCCGTCCCGGTGCTCGGCCACCTTCAGGGTGGCGTTCTCCAGCCGCGCCAGCCGGTCGCCCAGCGCCGTCAGCTCGTGGAAATGCGTGGCGAACAGCGCCCGGCAGGCATTCACCTCGTGGAGGTGCTCCAGGCAGGCCCAGGCGATCGACAGGCCGTCGAAGGTCGCGGTGCCGCGGCCGATCTCGTCCAGGATCACCAGGGAGCGCCGGGTCGCCTGGTTGAGGATCGCCGCGGTCTCGACCATCTCGACCATGAAGGTCGATTGCCCCCGGGCGAGGTCGTCGGCGGCGCCGACGCGGGAGAACAACCGGTCGACCCGGCCGATCCGTGCCTCCGCGGCCGGCACGAAGGCGCCGATCTGGGCGAGCACCGCGATCAGCGCGTTCTGGCGCAGGAAGGTCGACTTGCCGCCCATGTTGGGGCCGGTGATCAGGCGGATCCGGCCGCGCGTGTCGCCGGACAGGTCGCAATCGTTGGCGATGAACGGCTCGCCGGCCCGGCGCAGGGCTGCCTCGACCACCGGGTGACGGCCGCCGACCACGACGAAGGCGAGCGAGTCGTCGACCACGGGACGCCGCCAGTCGAGTTCGACGGCGATTTCCGCGTGGCTCGCGGCCACGTCGAGCCCGGCCAGCGCCTCGGCCACCTCGGCGATGGGCTCGGCCTGGGCCAGCACGCGGGCCGCGAGGTCGTCGAAGACGGCGGCCTCCAGGGCCAGGGCCCGGTCGGAGGCGCCCGAGATCTTCGATTCGAGCTCGCCCAGCTCGACGCTGGTGAAGCGCATCGCGTCCACCATGGTCTGGCGATGGACGAACTCGCTCTGCAGGCCCTTCAGGCAGGCCTCGCCGACCGATTGCGGGACCTCGATGAAGTAGCCCAGCAGGTTGTTGTGCTTGATCCGCAGGGTCCGGCAGCCGGTCTGCTCGGCGTAGCGCGCCTGCAGGGCCGCGATCACCTTGCGGGAATCCTGTCCGAGGGTCCGCGCCTCGTCGATCTCCGGGTGGTAGCCCGCGCGGACGAAGCCGCCGTCGCGCCGGCTCAGGGGCAGCTCGTCGGCGAGCGCCGCCGCCAGGGTCGCGATGAGCGCCCGGTCGGCCTCGGCCAGATGCTCGGCCAGCCGGGCGAGATCCGCCGGAAGACCGTTCATGGTGGCGAGGCGCGCGCCGAGATCCGCCGCGACCGCGAGGCCGTCGCGGATCGCCGCGAGGTCCCGCGGACCCGCGCGACCGAGCCCCGTCCGCGACAGGGCCCGCGCGAGGTCGGGCGCGCGGGCCAGGGCGTCGCGCAGGAAGCCGCGCAGGCGGGCGTCCTCCACCAGGTACGCCACCGCGGCGTGCCGCCGGGCGATGGCGTCGAGATGGGTCAGCGGGCCCGCGAGGTGCTCGGCGAGCAGCCGCGCCCCGTTCGCCGTCACGGTCCGGTCGATCGTGGCGAGGAGGCTCCCGGCGCGCTCGCCCGACAGGGTGCGGGTGAGTTCGAGATTGGCCCGCGTCGCCGCGTCGATCGCCAGGGTGGCGCCGCCATCCTCGCGGGTCGGGACCGCCAGGGGCGGACGGGCCGCGAGCTGCGTGCGGGCGATGTAGAGCAGCGCCGCGCCCGCGGCCGCGATCTCGGCCCGGGTGAACTGGCCGAACCCCTCCAGGGTCGAGACCCCGTACTGCTCGCGCAGGCGCCGCTCGGCGGCCGCGGGCTCGAGCTCGGCCTGCGCGAGGGGCACGACGGCGGCGCGGCTCTCCTGCCAGAGCCGCGCGAGGGCCGGATCGGCGTGGATCGCCTCCGACAGGACGATCTCCCGCGGGTCGTGCCGGGCGATGGCGCCGGACAGGTCGCCGCCGGCGACCTCGCTGAGGGAGAAGCGGCCCGTCGAGATGTCCACCGCGGCGAGGCCGTAGGCGACCGCCCCCTCCCCGGTCTTCCGGCGGCCGATGGCCAGGAGGAGATTGGCCCGGGCCGGGTCGAGGAGCCGGTCCTCCGTGATCGTGCCGGGGGTGACGAGCCGCACGACCTCGCGGCGGACGACGGATTTCGGCCCGCGCTTCTTGGCCTCGGCCGGATCCTCGGTCTGCTCGCACACCGCCACGCGGTGGCCGAGGGCGATGAGGCGGTTGAGATAGTCGTCGGAGCGGTCGACCGGCACGCCGCACATCGGGATCTCGCCGCCCGCGTGCTTGCCGCGCTTCGTCAGGACGATGCCGAGGGCCCGGGACGCGATCTCCGCGTCCTCGAAGAACAGCTCGTAGAAGTCGCCCATCCGGTAGAACAGCAGGCAGTCCGGATTGGCGGCCTTGATCTCGATGTACTGCGCCATCATCGGCGTCGCGCCGGCCGGGTCCAGGCCGGGCGTGGGCGTCGTGTCGGCGGCGGGGCGGACGGCGGTTCTGGCCATGCCGCCTCTTAGCAGAGCGATGCCGGCGAATCAGGCCGGGCGAACCGATGCGCCTGGGGAGAAGGCGCCCGGACGCCGCATCGCCGGTGGATGGCGCCCGGATCCGGCACAGCCTGCGCGGGATCCGGGCGCGGTCGCGATGTCAGTAGCGCGGGCCGCCCGTGGTGTTGCCGAGCTGCTGCTGGTAGCCCGGGCGCGACGGGTTGCGGGCGTTCGGGTTGCCGTGCCGCATCGTGTTCATGCGCCGCATCCGGCGCTCGTGCCGGGTCGAGTGATGGCGGTGCATCCGGTGATGATGCATGCGGTGGTGGCGATGCATCGCCACGGTCTCGACCATGTCGGATCCGGCGAAGCCGGGCTGCGCGATCGCGGGCGCGGCCTCCGACGCGACGGTTCCGGCCAGGAGGCCGCCGAAGACCACACCCGCGGTCAGGAAAGAACGAAAAGACATCGTGGAGTAGCTCCGATCAGCCCTCATGGGCCACCACCAAGTGACAAGTGCTCGTCATGTTCCGGAGCGGCGAGCGAAAAATAGTACGTGGCTTCCGGGAAGCGGACGGATTACCGCGCCGCCCGGCGCGCTTCCGGACGCGCCGGCGCGGAGACTTGCGAGATCCGGCCGTGCATTGAATATCGCTCTACAACTTGCCCGCGTGGACCGGCCCGCGTTCCCGCGGGTGCCCGGCGGCTAGAGCCGTTCCCGATCGGGTTGGGACGCAGGCGATCGGCGAGCCCGTGCCGAACGAGGCGCGGGTCCCCTCTCCCGTGCGGGAGAGGGACAGGGTGAGGGATGAGAACAGTCCGGAAGAGTCGC
>NZ_JBKFBI010000113.1:0-19817 GCF_053346095.1 Methylobacterium sp. A52T
GCCGTGGCGCGCGCGCAGGCGGGCGCGGCCGGCTGGGCGGCGACGCCCGCGTCCGCGCGCGCCGCCTGCCTGCGGCGGGCCGCCGACGCCCTCGAGGCGCAGATGCCGCCGCTGATCGGGCTCATCGTGCGGGAGGCGGGCAAGACCTGCGCGAGCGCCGTCGCGGAGATCCGCGAGGCGGTCGACTTCCTCCGCTACGCCGCCGCCGAGGCCGAGCGGACCCTCGGGGAGGCGCACGCGCCGCTCGGTTCGGTCGCCTGCATCGCGCCGTGGAATTTCCCGCTGGCGATCTTCGTCGGTCAGGTCGCGGCCGCGCTCGCGGCGGGCAACACGGTCCTGGCGAAACCCGCCGAGGAGACCCCGCTGATCGCGGCCGCTGCCGTCCGCGCGCTGCACGCGGCCGGGATCCCCGCGGAGGCCCTGCAGCTCCTGCCGGGCGACGGCCGGGTCGGCGCCGCCCTGGTCGAGGATCCGCGCGTGCAGGGCGTGATGTTCACCGGATCGACGGCGGTGGCCAAGGGCATCCAGCGGGCTCTGGCGAAGCGGCTGAACCGCTTCGGCGAGCCGGTGCCGTTCGTGGCCGAGACCGGCGGCCAGAACGCCCTCGTGGTCGATTCCTCCGCGCTCGCCGAGCAGGTGGTGGCCGATGTCATCGCCTCGGCCTTCGATTCCGCCGGGCAGCGCTGCTCGGCGCTCCGCATCCTGTGCCTGCAGGAGGAGATCGCCGACCGGACGCTGCACATGCTGAAGGGCGCCATGCGGGAGCTGCGGGTGGGCGACCCGCGGCGCCTGCCCGTCGATATCGGGCCGGTCATCACCGCCGAGGCCGCCGACCGGATCGTCGGACACGTGGCGCGGATGCGCGCGCGGGGCTTTGTCGTGGAGCAGTTCCCCCTGCCGCCAGAGGCCGGCGCCGGGACCTTCGTGCCGCCGACCCTGATCGAGATCGGGGCCGTCGCCGATGTCGAGCAGGAGGTGTTCGGTCCCGTGCTGCACGTGCTGCGCTACCGCCGCGACGGCCTCGACGCGCTCCTCGCGGCGATCGACGCGACCGGCTACGGGCTCACCTTCGGGCTGCACAGCCGCATCGACGAGACCATCGACCGCGTCCTCGACCGCGTGCGGGCCGGCAACCGCTACGTCAATCGCAACATCATCGGCGCGGTGGTCGGCGTGCAGCCCTTCGGCGGCTCCGGGCTGTCGGGGACGGGCCCGAAGGCCGGCGGCCCGCTTTCCCTCGGCCGCCTGCTGCGACGCGCGCCCGCCGCCGCCCGCGACGGGCTGGCCGCCGACGATTCGGCACTGCGTCCCTTCACGGCGTGGCTGCGCTCGCGGCACCGGCACGACCTCGCGGACTGGCTCGAAGCCGTCCGCTATCCCGGCCGCGCCGCGGTCGCGCTGGCCGGTCCCGTCGGTGAGCGCAACCTGTACGCGCTGCGTCCCCGCGGACGCGTCGCGGCCGTCGCGGCGACCGAGACGGCGCTCCTGCTCCAGCTCGGCGCGATCCTCGGCACGGGCAACGCGGCCGTCGTCATCGGGCCGGTCGGGCGCGATCCGGTCCTGGACGGTCTGCCGGAAGCGTGCGCGGCGCGGGTTGCCCGGGCGCCGGATCTCGGGCGCGCGGGCGCGATCGCCGGGGTCCTGTTCGCGGGCGACGCCGACGACCTGCTGGCCCTGAACACGGCCGTCGCGGCGCGCGACGGCGCGATCCTGCCGATCCAGGCCCGCTGCCCGGAGGCGCTGGCGGCCGGCGACCTCTACGATCCGGCAGGCCTGGTGGAAGAGGTCATCACCACGATCAACACCGCGGCGGCCGGCGGCAATGCCAGCCTGATGAGCGTCGGGTGAGCCCGCAACTGCCCGGTCAGGCCGACCGGCGCAGGTTCCAGAACAGCGGCAGCCCGGTCAGCATGCCTTCGAGGTCGCGCCGGTAGGCGGTCGGCTGGAAATACTGGCCGCAGGGCAGGTAGGCGCCGACCTCCAGCGCCCGCGCCTGGATCCGCGCCGCCAGGGCCTTCTGGGCGTCGAGGTCCGGCGCGTCGAACCACGCCCCGCGCAGCTCCTCCAGGGGCGCGTCCGTCAGCCAGCTCGGCACGCCGGCCCGGCCGTTCCCGCGGGCGGCCAGATGGTAGGCCGGCGAGAGGTGATCGAGCCCGCCGGAGAAGATACCGAACATCGACCAGCCCCCCTGGTCCAGGGGCTTGGCGTTCAGGATCCGCTGGTTGACCGTCCCCCAGTCGGTGGCGACGACGTCGAGGTTCATCCCGATCTTGCGGCAGGCATCGGCCATCACCTCGCAGATCGCGTTGATCCGCGGCACGTCGGTCCCGGAGAGCAGCACGACGCGCTCGCCCTTGTAGCCCGCCGCCGCCAGCGCCCGCTTCGCGGCGGCGAGGTCGCGGGGGGCGGTCAGCGCCTCCATGCCGGCCGAGGACGCCATCGGCCCGCCGGCCGTGAAGATGCCGACGGGCCCGCGCCGGATCGCCGGGTCGCTGCCGGCGACGGCGTCCATCATCTCGGTCTGGTCGACGGCCGCGAGCAGCGCCCGGCTGATCGCGGGATTGTCGAAGGGCGGCAGGGTGTGGTTGAGGCGGATCTGGCCGATCAGCCCGGCGGTCTCCACCAGATCCACCCGCACGGCGGGCTGGCGGTTCAGGTCCGGCACGAGATCGACGAGGGGCTGCTCCCACCAGTCGATCTCGCCCGAGCGCAGGGCGCCGGCCGCGGTCGCGCCGTCGGGGATCGTGCGCCACTCGACGCGGTCGAAATGCGCGATCCGCGGCCCCGCCGTGAAGCTCGGCGTGCCGTCGGGGCGCGGTCGATAGGCCTCGAACCGGCGGTAGACGTTGAGCGAGCCCGGGACCCGCTCCTCGGGGACGAAGCGGAACGGGCCGCTGCCGACGATCTCCGGCACCGGCTGCGTCGCGGGCGTCGCGCTCAGGCGCTCCGGCATGATCACCGGGACGTAGGAGGTCGGCTTGGCCAGGGCGTCCGGCAGGAGCGGGAAGGGCCGCTTCAGGCGGAACTGCACCACCGTGTCGGAGGGCGACGAGAGCTCGTCCACCGTCGCGAACAGGGCCCCGCCATAGGCATCGCGCTGCGCCCAGCGCTTCAGGCTCGCCACCACGTCGCGGCCGAGGACGGGGGTCCCGTCGTGGAAGCGCAGGCCGTCCCGCAGGGTCAGGCGCCACGTGAGGCCGTCGGACGCGACCTCGTGGCCCGCCACCATCTGCGGCTGAGCGCGGTAGGCGGTGTCGAGGCTGTAAAGCGTGTCGAACACCATCAGCGCGTGGGTGCGCGTGACGTAATTGGTGGTGATGATCGGGTCGAGGAGCGCGAGGTCCGCGTAGGGGACGAACCGCAGGGTCGTCGCGGAGGCCGCCCGGACCAGGGCCGGCCGGGCGAGAGCCCCCGCCATCAGGGCTCCGGCGCCGGTCAGCAGGGTGCGTCGCTTCATGAATCGATCCCGGTCACGGCGGCGTCCGATCTGGCCGCAAGCCGGGTTCGCGTGCAAGTGGTGCGCCACTGCCGCGCTTCGATCGGGATCTCAGAACCCGCCCGGGCCGGGAGCCTAACGGGTCGCCCGTGATCGCGCTGCGCGGGCCCTCAGGCGGCGCGCGACCAGCGGATGTCGCCGAGGCTCTCGCGGAAGGCGAAGCGGGCGAGATGGTCGGCCACGACGTTCTCCAGCCGGGTGAGGTTGACCGGGTCGGAGCTGTCGATGCGCATCACCAGGGCGTCGGGCTCGGCATCGAAGGTGCAGACGCGGTCCTCGCCGAAGGGCACGGTGCCGTGAACGGGGGTCGCCTCGACCTTGAACTTGTGGCTCCAGTGCCGGCAGAGCTGCTGCAGGTAGCGGCTCGCCTCGGTGGTCTGCACGCGGGCCTGGGAGGTGGGCATTCCGTCGGTCTCCAGATGGATGTGAAAACAGCCTGTCGGTGACGGCTCGTCGTTCGATCTCGCACGTGCGAGATAGGGAGGCCTCAGAGCAATTGCCATGCCTGGCGCCGACGGATCCGTCTCCGCCGTCTGTGTTGAGCGTGTGTCCGAAGCGTTAGCAGCGGCTTAACGCGACGGGCCACCCCGGCGGTTCGCGGCGCGGCGTGGCTGTCCTGCACCCGTCTCCGCGCCGAATTATGGCGCGATGCACAAATTCGCTCAGGCCGGCGGCGCGCCGCGATCGCTCGGGGCGAGCACCTTGCCGGGGTTGAGCAGGTCGTCCGGATCGAGCGCGGCCTTCAGGCGCCGCATGAGGTCGAGCCCGACCGGGTCGCCGTAGCGCGCGAGTTCCTCGCGCTTGATGAGGCCGACGCCGTGCTCGGCCGCGATGGAGCCGCCCAGCGCGTGCACGAGGTCGTGAACGATCCGGTTGAACCGGCCCCAGGCGGACAGGAACTCCGCGGGCTCCATGCCGGGCGGCTGTGACAGGTTGAAGTGGATGTTGCCGTCGCCGAAATGGCCGAAGCCGCAGGGCCGCAGGCCCGGCATCTCGGCGAGGCAGGCCGCCCCCGCGCGCTCCAGGAACTCGGGCAGGCGGGAGAGCGGCACCGACACGTCGTGCTTGATCGAGGCGCCCTCGCGGGTCTGCGCTTCGGGAACGCCCTCGCGCAGGCGCCAGAGCGCGGCGTTCCGGGCCCCGCTGGTCGCGATGGTGGCGTCGGCGATCAGCCCGTCCTCCAGGGCCTGCCCGAGGGCCGATTCCAATTCGGCCCCCGTGTCGGCGTCCGGGCGCGCGGACGCGACCTCGATCAGCGCGTAGGCGCCGTGCGCGCCGTCCAGCGGCCGCACCGTCCCCGGGACGTGACGCAGCACGATCTCGAGGGCGAAGGGCGGCAGGTACTCGAACGCTGTCAGGTCGCGGTCCATCCGCGTCCGCAGGAAGACGAACAGGTCCAGGGCCGCCTTCGCCGAGTCGAGGCCCACGAAGGCGACGCTCGTCGAGCGCGGCCGCGGGAACAGTTTTAGCACCGACGCCGTGACGATGCCCAGCGTGCCCTCCGAGCCGATGAAGAGCTGCTTCAGGTCGTAGCCGGCATTGTCCTTGCGCAGGGCCCTGAGCCCGTTCCAGACGCGCCCGTCGGCGAGCACGACCTCCAGCCCGAGGACGAGGTCGCGGGCGTTGCCGTAGGCGAGGACCGCGATCCCGCCGGCATTGGTGCTGACGCCGCCGCCGATCCGGGCGGAGCCGCGCGACGCGTAGGAGAGGGGGAACAGCATGCCGGCGGCCTCGGCCGCCTCCTGCACGTCCTGCAGGATCATCCCGGCCTCGACCGTGATGGTGGCGTCCACCGGATCGACCGCGCGCAGGCGGTTCATGCGTTCCAGGGACAGGACGACGCCGCCCTGCGGCACGCCGGCGCCGGTGAGGCCGGTATTGCCCCCGAGCGGCACGACGGCGATCCCGGCCTGCGTGCAGGCGCGGACCGCGAAGGCGACCTCGTCGGTGCTTCCCGGCCGCAGCACGGCCAGGGCCGACCCGGTGAAGAGCCGGCGGCTCTCCGTCAGGTAGGGCGCCAGGTCGTCGGGATCCGTCAGCACGTGCCGCGCGCCGAGCCCGTCCTGGAGGGCGGTGAGCAGGGTGTCGAGGTCGGCTGTCGGCGTCATCGCGCGGATTCTGTAGGCCGGAGCAGGCCGGACGCAAGCGCCGGGATGGCGCGCGCCGGTGCGGACCTTACAACGATGATGTAGGGCCCGGGCGTCGTCGCGCCGGGCCACCCGGACGATCCACCGCAGAGGCAGAGATGCTCTCCGTCATCCAGAACCCGCCCCGCATCGCGCTCCCCATCGTCGGCAGCAGCGACTTCTATCCCGTCCGCCGCGTCTACTGCGTCGGGCGCAACTACGCCGCCCACGCCCGCGAGATGGGCGCGGACCCGGACCGCGAGCCGCCGTTCTTCTTCATGAAGCCCGCCGACGCCCTGCAGATCGTCGGTCCGGAGCCGACGGCCCACGCCTACCCGCCGAAGACCGCCAACTACCATTTCGAGGTGGAGATGGTCGCGGCCCTCGCGAGCGGCGGCAGCGACATCCCGGCCGAGACCGCCCTTGAGCACGTCTACGGCTACGCCATCGGCCTAGACATGACCCGGCGCGATGTCCAGGACGAGGCCAAGAAGATGTCGCGGCCCTGGGACACCGCCAAGGCGGCCGACGGGTCCGGGCCGATCGGCGCGCTCCACCCGGTCTCCGTCATCGGCCACCCGGCCAAGGGCGCCATCACCCTGTCGGTCGACGGCGAGATCCGCCAGAAGGGCGACCTCGGCGACATAATCTGGTCGGTCGCCGAGCAGATCGCCTACCTGTCGGGCTACTTCGCCCTGCAGCCCGGCGACCTGATCTTCACCGGCACGCCCTCCGGCGTCGGCCCGGTCCAGCGCGGCCAGCGCATGGTCGCGGCGATCGACGGTCTCGGCGCCATCACCCTCGACGTCGTCTGAGCGGCGCGGCCGCATGCTCCTCGATCGGCCGCTGCTGCGGCGCCTGTTCCACCTCGGGGCGCTCGCGTCCCGGGGCATGACCCTCGGCGTGCGCGGCGTCGCCCTCGACGGGTCCGGGCGCGTCGCCCTGGTGCGCCACACCTACGTGAGTGGCTGGCACCTCCCCGGCGGCGGCGTCGAGCGCGGCGAGACCGCGCGCGACGCGATCGTGCGGGAGTTTCGCGAGGAGGCGGAGATCGTCGCCGAGGGAGAGCCGCGCCTGCACGGCCTCTATCGGAACGTGGTCGCCGCGCCCCGCGACCACGTCGCCCTGTTCGTCCTGCCGGCCTTCACGGTCCTGCGCCCCAAGGCGCCGGACCGGGAGGTCGCCGAGTGCGCCTTCTTCCCGATCGACGCGCTCCCCGAAGGGACCACGCGCGGGACCCGCGCCCGGCTCCGGGAGATCCGCGAGGGCCTCCCGCCGGAGCCCAACTGGTAAATCGTGACGGTTCGCGAAAAGGGCGCTTGCGTCGCCCGGCGGAATGGTGTTTAGAGAGCCGCGCCGGGGGCCGCCGGCACGAAAGTCCGGGCGGCGCGGCACAGTGAGCGGGTGTAGCTCAGGGGTAGAGCACAACCTTGCCAAGGTTGGGGTCGAGGGTTCGAATCCCTTCGCCCGCTCCAGTTTTCCCAACCAAAATCAGACGCTTAGCAAAGCCGCCTTCGGGCGGTTTTTGCGTTTGGGATGGAAACTGGGTTGGAAACGCGAAAACACCCCGCTCGGAACAGGCCCGGCGAGGTGGTCGATGGCGCGGCAGGACGGATTGGTTTCCGACCCGGCATGGGCGTCACTGTTCGACGGTCTCACCCGCCGCTGGCAGTGCCAAGCCCGGCCCCGACGTGTGATCCCGGATCACAGACCCCGCCCTTGCGCGGCGCCGGCCCGGGACGCATCTTCTTCGCATAGGAGCCCGGCTTCGGCCGGGCGGCCTCTCGCACCCCTTGAGGGCTCCCATCCATCGCACCGGCCGCCGCGCCGGGCAGGAGCCTCCCCATGCGACCCATCGACATCTCCAACTTCGAGACCATGATCCGTGAGGCGCTGCCCGGTGCCACGGACGAGGAAGTCGCGACCCTCTTCGGCCGCCTCCGCGGACGCGTCATCCATGAGGACGACACCGACCTGCTCCGACCCTTCACGGAGAGGGAGACACCGCGAGACCGTGTCCGCCGGGTCCAGATGGCGATCGGCTGTCTCTTGACCGGGCGCAGGAACGGATGGGCCATCGGCCCGGTGAGCCCGACCGTAACGAGGATCGTCGAGGCAGCCGTCGCGCGGGCGTAGCCTCCGCAACCGTCCAGGCTTGCCCCGACCTGCGCCCGGCGCGAGAATCCCTCATGATCGACGACGACGCCGACGACGAGCCGACCCTTGCCGACGAGGCCCTCGACCTCGTCGCACGCGCCCGCCTCGCCGGGGCGTCCGATCTCGCGGTGCGGGTGCTCCAGCGTCTCGGCCGAGGCGACCCCGCGATGTGCAGGCACGCCGAAACGGAGGATGAGGTCTACCGCGCGCTGACCGTCTGGCTCGTCGAGGACGTCCGGGCCGCACTCGGCCGGAACGCGCGCGGCGAGGATATCTGAGCATGCCGGCTACAGAAGTCCTCGGCATCATCCGGGCCGGGGTGACTGGGTCCTTTGAGGCCGGCCTGCTCGGCGGGGGCTCGCTCCCCCATGACGGGATCCAGGTCGTGCGGGTCGGGGACTGGCGCATCCGGTTCCACCTCGACGCCGGATCCCTCGACTACGTGCACAGCGCCACGTCCCCTGACGGCCGGACGTGGGGCTACCGCGACGTCGGCGGCATCCTGCGGTCGCTGGACGCTGGAGAGCGACGGGCGGTCGGAGCGTGGCTGGACAGCATGGAGCCGTGGCACTGATGCCCGACGACAGCTACTCCCCCGAGAGCATCCGCGTCCTAGTCGGCATGGAGCCTCGACCCGAAGGCGTCACGATCGGCACAGGCCCCGAGCACTGGTGGGCCTCGATCGACGGGCTCGCCCCCGAGCCGGTCGCCCTGTGGCGCGATGCCGGCTCCGAGCAGGATCCCCCGCAGCCGTGGGGCGCCGAACGCCTCGGGCACGAGGGCGTGCTATGGCCGGACCGCGTCCGCCTCATCGCTCGGGCGATCCCGCCGGAAGAGCCGAGCGACGTCCGCTATTCCGTCGAGGACGGCCCTGGCTCGTCGGACCGCGTGGAGCTCGCGGTGCGCGTGCTCATCGGCAGCGAGCGATCGACCATCGTCGTGGCCGACCCAGTCACCGGTCAGGCCCTGCAGCGCGACGTCGTCCCGCATGGCGGGGAGGCCGGGGCGGCGGCGGCCGCTGTCTATGCCGCCATCAAGAAGAGGAACGCTCGTCTATAGGGTCCTCCTCGCCGAGCTGCTGCCACGCCCTGAGCTCGCCCTCCGCCAGGGCCCGCACCTCCGCGCAGGTCCGCCCGACCCCGCAGCACTCCTCCTCGGCCGTGGTCTCCCCGGCGGCGACGCGGGCCAGCGCGGCGCGGACGGCGGCCTCCGTGGCGACGGCGACCATGGTGTCCGTCCAGGCGCCGGGCCGCCCTGCCGTGATCGGGAGATCCGGCTCGGCCGCGGCGCGCTGCGCCCACCATTCTAAAGGTCGCTCGACGAGCATGGCGCGGCCGGGCTTCATGGCGTCAGCTGTCCAGCTCGACGCGAAACCCGAGCTCGACCTCGTCGCCGATCACGGTCTTCGATCCGTCCGGGCTGAACGTCATGCCGGCGACAACGTCTCCGGCGGTTTCGCCCTCCGGTGGGATGTAGAGGCCAGCATCGATTGCGGCCTGCACGTGCAGCCGAAGGCACTCACCAACCCATGAGGTCGGCTCGACCTTTAGGACAGGATCGGCAGCGAGCTTCACGTCAGCGAGGGTGACGGACCAGGACCCGTCCTCCGCATCCTCGTAGCCGGTCACCGTTGCCTGCAGGGTTCGGCAGGTCACCGCCATGCTCATATCGGGGAGCGCCAGTCGGTTGAGGTGCAGCTTGCCCGTAGACAGCGAGAAGGTTCCGTCACCGTTCGGTGTAAGGGTTGCCTTCGTAATTTCCTGCTCGCTCACGACCGCCTCCCTCCGAACGTGATGGCCTGCTCATAATGGCGCCCCGGGCGCGCGGGGCTGCCTCTGCACGGGCGGCTCGGGCGGCGGAGGCGGCCGCCACCGGACGCCGAGGTCCTGGTGAGCGAACTCTCCCCGTGCCCGGATATCCTGATCGAGCTCGGCAGCCTCACCTTCGGACAGGATCGCCAGCGTCGGCTTGCGGGCGTACCCATGCTCCTCGAACCGAAGCCTGACCTCGGTGAGGCTGTCGTCCGCATCGGTCTCGGTCCATTCGAGGTTGATCCACCGGATCTCGCCGTCGACGGAAATGTGCTCCACGATCCGCTGGGCCATCGCGACAGAGACGTCCCGGTGGTAGTAGCAGCCGCCCTTGTCGTAGGGCAGGCAGACCACCGCCTCGTAGCCGCCCCCGTCGACCGGCTCGTAGCCCTGCCCGCGAAGCCAAGCCTTCACCTGGTCATCGAAGTGCGGCCACTGCGCGAGGCCGGCCGGGCGGAGGTAGAGGGCGCACCTCATGCCCGCCTCCTCTTGGCCTCGGCCGCCCGGCGCTGCTGCCGGTTGGCCCCGCCTGCGGGATGCCTCGTCGCCGGCAGGGGAGCAGCGGTGTTGGTGGCC
Organism: Methylobacterium sp. A52T; assembly: GCF_053346095.1. Taxonomy (NCBI): domain Bacteria; kingdom Pseudomonadati; phylum Pseudomonadota; class Alphaproteobacteria; order Hyphomicrobiales; family Methylobacteriaceae; genus Methylobacterium; species Methylobacterium sp. A52T. Next base: position 10,167 of record NZ_JBKFBI010000113.1, read on the forward strand.
TGCTGCGTCTGCCGGGCTCGCCACCAATCCATTACGAAGGACCGCGCTTCCCTCTCCTGGAGATCCACGTACTCGGCCGCCCCATCCTCATAGGATTGCTCGGCGTGCTTCTTGACCATCATGGCCTGCAGCTTCGCGACCTGCTCCGCGAACCCGGTGTAGGGGTCCGGCGCCGGCGGGGACGGCTCCTTCGCTGAGACCGCCTGGAGCAACCGGGCCTGCTCGGGCGTGGCCACGTAGACCGCCATGCCGTCGAGGCGCGCCAGCCCGGAGTTGATGCCCGGATCGAAGGTCGCCCCCCGCGTCCTGGCCCCCCGCTGCAGCGCGCGGAAGGCGTCCTCGTCCTCGCAGTAGATCCCCGGCGGGAGCGCGCCCGGGACGATCTCCGGCTTGTAGGGGTTGGTGCGGTCCAGGTCGGACGACCACCAGGATTGCTTGTGCCAGTAGGTCGGCATGGTCAGGCCCCCAGGAAGGTTTGCATGGCGATGCGGGCGCCCTCGTCGATCTCGGCCGGCGCATTCCAGTCGTGCGGTTTCTGGGTGCCGAGCCACGTGTGCTCGACCTTCCGGCGCTCGCGATCGATATGCGAGGCAGCCATGGCATCGACGATCGCCAGCGGGTCCGTCGCGTTATGCGGCCCGGACGATCCGCTCCAGCGGTGCAAAGGGCTGCGGCACGTGAGGGTGAAGCGCCCCCCGATGTCCCGCTTCCACATCAGCCCCGCCTCAGGCTTGAGAACCTCCTTGGCGAGCCGGAGGGCGCCCTCGATCGAAGCGAGCCAGCTGAAGGGGCCGTCGAAGTCCCGGGGGATGAACTTGGATCGGGCCTCTGTGAAGACGCCCCCCCTCTGAAACCTGTCGGGCAGATCGCCGGTCGGCGTCAGGACCTGGCACGCTTCGTCGCTCTCGTGCTCCACCGGGACATCGACCGGCTTCCACCCGAGCGCGACCTCGGCGATCGTGCAGGCGAGCTCCTCGTCGTCGGGGCCCTTGGCGGTCTGTGCGAGGTGGCGCAGGGCCTTCCAGGGCTCCATCGCAACCTCGAAGGACTCGCGCGAAGCCTTCCGTTCGGCAGCGACCCGTACCTTCTCCTCGGCCTCGCGCTCGGCCTCCAGGAAACCTTCGAGATCCTCGAACGGAAACCAGACGTTGTCGTGGTACTCGTCGCACTCGGGACAGATCATTGCCGAGTGGGTGCCGCAGCACTCGCAGCCGACCTCAACCTCGCGCCAGCGCGTGGCGTCAGACCAGACCTTGCAATCGGGGCAGACATAGCCGGGGACGGATGGGTCGCCGCGGCGCTCGATGCTGACGCGGGCCATGGTCAGGCTGCCCCCGCCTGCGAGGCGACCGGCCGGAGGCGGTGCCCGTTCTCGATCGCCTCGATCGCGTCCGTCAGACGATGCACGAGGGCGATCCGCCGGCGCGTCTCATCGGTGATGTCACCGCCGATCGCCTCTCCCTCCCTACGCACGTACCGCGGCTTGCCGAGGGAGCGGACTGCGACCGCGCAGTGGTAGCCGTCGACCACGCGGGTCGCCTTGACCACCTGCGAGGCGGTGTCGAGCTCCAACCTGAACTCGGTGCCGGTGCGGGTCGCCAGGATCCGGCTGGCCGTGGCGAGCAGCTCCTGGATGACCTCCTCCTTCGGGTAACCGTTCGACATCGTCCCCTCCCTCACCAGAACGACCCCACCGCCGGCAGGCTCGCAGACGGGGCCTTCTTCACCGCCGGGGCGGCCTCCTCCTCCGAGGGCGCCGGCACCGGCTCGGGCTCGCTCGGCGTGGGGTTGCCCCAGCTAATGCCGCGCCCGATCTCGACGCCCGCCAGCACGGACAGCGCGAACCAGAAGCCGAGCCAGATCATGGGCATGGCCCCTTCTTCCGCTTTGCGGCCGCCTCGATGATGTCTTCGAGCCGCCCCTTGATCGGGGGTCGGCTCGTCTCGATGAGAGCCACCGTGGCGACGGCGAACACCGCCAGGGCGAGGACCACCGAGGCGAGCAGGATGATGGCGTCGGCGGTGCTCATGCCGGCCTCCCGAGCAGGGCGGTCTCGACGGCGGCGCGCTCCTCGGCCGGGAGGACCGCCATGCGCTCCTCCGCGATCGCGTAGATGTCGGTCGTGTGCGTACGGTTGATGACCGCCCGCTCGATGCCGAGGGCCTCCCAGGCGTCGAGGATGACGTCGTCGGCCCGGTCGTCCCGGACCGCGGTGACCGACGCGCGGAAGGTCTGCTGCCGCTCGGGCGCGATCGTGTAGAGGGCGCGCGTCGCGCCCGCCTCCCGACGGCTCGGCGCGCGATCTCGCGGGCGACCGGCGCGTCGATCCAGAAGGTGCGCACGTCCGGCATCTCATAGGCGCCGCCGACCATCGCTTCGATCGCGGCCTCGGCCGAGGATGGCCTCTCAGCATCCAAGGATCGGATGGCCGCATAGAGCTGGCTGACGATCTCCTCGGCGGCAGCGACCGTGGACCGGAGATTGATGTCGGCGTGGTCGTGGCCGTGCCATTCCAGCCGCACATGCTTCCGGATCACCGCGGCGACCTTACCGACCATTGCTCTCTGGTCCGGGGTCGGCTCTGAGGTTGCCCGCTCGCTCACGCCCGGCCGTCCTGGATGAGCCCATGGCTGACGAGGACGACATAGATGCCCCCGGCGAGCTGGACGTCGTCGAGGCCGTCGGCGCGCCCCTTCGCGAGCGCCTCGCGGATGAACTCCCACGGGGCGGGGCTGGCCACGGGCTCGGGGAACCAGCGCGGCTCCTTGGGAAACCGCTTGTGGAGGGAGGCGCGCAGGGCCTCGGGGATCGGGGCGCGGGTCACAGCGACCTTCCCGAGCGGCGCTCACGGATGCGCCGGCGCTCGCGGTCCGCGTGCCTCGACCAGAGGTGCAGTAGGCCGACGACCGCCACCACCAGTAGGACAAAGATCACCGGCCACCACAGCGGGGCGAGCATCCACCACCATGACCAATCGATGTAGCCGGTCAGCTTGAGCCCGATGAAGAGGATGCCGAGGAGGCCCAAGAAGCCGATCCCCGGAGATGCCGCAGAGTTGTCCTGCCCCATATCCCGCCCACTCCGAATAGTCCCAACAGAATCCTGCCACGACTGGTCGCCTCCCACTGGACGCTGCCAGCCAATTCTTGCAGCCGCCCTGATTCGTAGAGCGCGCTCCTAGGGGGAGGCCTGTTTCAGGCGGGAACGCATGGGTATGTCATGTTGACGCACCTGTGTTTAGGCGACCCGATTAGGGTTCTGCACACCCTTCCGAACGAGGGCGCTGGACCCGGATGCGCGCCCAGGTCTTTATGGGGACTCAGCCACCGGGGATCCCCGCCGTGACCGTCGCTCGCACCTTAAAACGGATAGCCGCCGCCTGAGCCCCGAGCTCGGCGCCCGCCCGCGTGCCCCCGTTTAAGCGAGCCTCCCATGTCCTCCGACGACTCCAAGCGGCCCACCGCGGCTGCCCGCCTGCGTGCGGCTATCCTCGATCCGTCCGCCCACTGCGGCCCCCGCGAGCCCGTCGCCCCGATCGACCGCGCCGAGCGGATCCGTGGCGGCGAGTTCATGTGCTGGGATGCCCGCGTCGACGCGCAAGTCATCCTCCGGGGACTGCTCGGCTTCGAGCTGCCCGACGATCTGCGCCGGCACATCCTGGCAGCCGCCGACGGCCCGACCATCGCCAAGCTGCGCCGCGTGCGTCAGGCCCTCAGCCGGCGTGAGGTGCCACAGGTCGCCGAGCGTCGATGCCGAGAGGCAGCGGCCCTGCTCGCGTTCAACATCGCTGCGCTCGGCTGTGCGAACGCCAGCGCCGAGTGCGCGGCGCTGGCGTTCGACAGTGCAGTCACGTGGCTCGGATCAGCCGACAGCGTCGACAGCTATGCGCAAGGATTCCTGGCGTTCAGGGCGGCGAGCCTGTGGGCTTCGGATGCCCAAGTCGATGCAACAGAAATGGAGTACAAGCCGAACCCGCTATACACGCGGCTTAGCGGTTTCGATCAACGAGCAAGGTATTGGCTGGCGAGCTTTGCGGTCATCGCCAAGGCGGAGGACATGCTCGCGATGGAGGACGACATCCTGCGCGGCGGCGCGGGCATGCAGTCCGACCTTTCGGCGCTCGTCGAACTCCCGCCTGTGCCTGAGGACTGGGACCGGCCCGGGTCCGTGGCGTCTCGTCCAGTACAATCGCTCGTCGTCATCCCCTCGCTCAAGCACCTGCCGCGGCCGTCATCCAGCGCGATCGACCGCGGGGACAGCCCGCGCGCCATCGGTGAGCCGTGGGCTGAGCGGCCGATGCCGCTGATCCCGACCCCGGACCCGGCTGCCTTCACGGCCTCCATGCTTGCCCGGTTCCCGTGGGCTGCCGAGGCGATCGAGGCCTACGCGCTAGACCTCGTCGGAGCGCCTTTCGCGGCGTTCCGCCCGCGGATCCTCGTCGGTCCGGCTGGGTGCGGAAAGACCCAGTTTTCGCGCGCCGTGCTGGAGGCGGCCGGCCTGGACGTCACCGTGTATGCCGCAGCTGGCCAAATGGATGGCGGCAGCTTCGGCGGCACATCCAGGCAGTGGGGGACTTGGCGCCCGAGCGTCCCGGCGCAGGGATGCCTCCGCTTCGGAAAGGCCGCACATGGCATCGTCGTCGACGAGGTCGAGAAGGCGGGCACATCTCGGAGGTGGGGGCGCCTCGACGAGACGCTGCTACCCTTTCTGGAGAGGGGCAGCACGGCTCGGGCGATCCACGATCCCGCATTCGAAACGGCCCTGGATCTCAGTGCAGTCAGCTACGTCCTGACGGCCAATTCCCTCGCGGGGATCGTGCAGCCCCTGCTGGACCGGGCGCCCCCGATCCACTGGCCGTCCCCGCGCGCGGAGGACATGCCGATCGTCGCCGCCGCGATCCTCGCCGATCTGCGCCGGGACCGGGGGGTGGACGCGATCTGGTGCCCAGACCTGGATCCTGAAGAGCTGGATGCCCTCACGGCATGGCGCGGAGGGAGTCTTAGACCGCTGCGCAGGATGGTCGAGACGGTCGTCGCCGCGCGCGACGTCTTCGCCCGCCGCATGCCGAACTGAGGGAGGGGCACCCGTGATCCAGCACGAATTCGAGGTGATCTGCTCCTACGCCCTCATCGGCTACGAAGGCGTCGAAACCCTTCGCATCCTCGCCGTCGAGCCGACATCCGCAGGACCAATGGTCCGATGGGAGGCACCCGGCATGTCCACGCAGCGCGAGCAGATCGTCAGCCATGGTGGGTTCAAGGGCGTGGGACCCCCGACCGGGCCGATGCTGCTCACGCTGCTCTCAAGCACGCTTGCGGCGCGGTGGCGGAACGGCTCGCCACGGTGCGCCAAGGACTGGCGGGAGGACCTGCAGCGGCGCTTCCCCAGGGTCTTCGGCGCTGACGACCCGAGCGTAGGGCCGGGTTGGTCTTGGCTCTTCGAGGCCGGGGCACAGGCTATCCGTGACCGAGGTGTGCCGAGGAACTTCCGCACCGAGCAGACTAAGGAGAAGTTCGGGGCCGCGCGTTGGTATTGGAGCGCGGAAGAGGCTGGCACACACGTCAGTCACATAATCAACAGCGTAGAAAAGCTGTCAGCACACATCTGCGAATACTGCGGCAGGCCAGGTCGTCTGCGTAGAGGCGGGTGGGCGAAGACGCTCTGCGAGATGCACGCCAACGACAAGTCGGCACGGTAACGTCAGGAGATCCCGTCATGCGTATCCTCGCCATCGCCGCGGTAGCGGCCTCTCTAGTCGTGCCCGCCGCCGCAGACGACACGTGGCTCCTGCCCGAGGAGGGCGTCTACTGTCCGGCCAACCACGAGAACGTCCTCCCCATCGTCGTCGGGCCGCGCGGAGGCCTCGGTATCGACGGCCTGGATTGCCCCACCGTCCGGCTGTCCCGAGGGCGCGTGCGGTCGCCGATGTGCTGGTCGAACGGAGGCAGTGAGGCGCCGTACGAAACAGACCTGCTCATCCTGCCCAGCGGCTCCATGCTGCACGACGGCGTCCTGTTCCGCAGGTGGCGGGGTCCGCTCCCGTGCCCGCGATCCTGAGCGCTGGTGCCTCTCACGCCCCGGGCCGACCATTGCGACGAGGAGACCCACGATGCGCCTGCGCCGCCTGCCCCTTGAGGAGATCGCCCGTCGCCGGGCCGACGCGCACCGCGACGCAGACCTGCTCGCGTCGGGGTGGCGGCCCACGGCGGCGATGCTGGCCGACGCCCCGTTCATAGACCAATGGACCGAGACAACATATCCGGGGACGGGTGAGCCGGCGCTGTACGGGATCGTCTCGGGCCATCCCCTGCTCGGGCAGGGTCCGGCCCTGACGTCGCCGATCCTCGCACGTGGCCCGGGATGGATCCGCACAGAGGGGAGATGGTACCGGACCGGGACACGCCGCGCGGATCCGCCGGCCGATCCCGTCGGCGAACTCGTCGCGGCCTGGAGCGCGCCCGAGCCAGAGGCGTCCGCAAATCCGGACGAGCCGGGATCCTTTGGCTTCGTGGGGTTCTAGGCCTCCTCGCCCACGAGCCCTATGAGTGCCGCGGCCCGCTTCCGCGCTTCCTGGCGCGCCCATGCCAGGGCCCGCCGCGGCACCTCGGCATCGCCGGCCAGCCACCTGCGGATCTGCCTGGGGTTCTCCGCGACGATCTCGGCCAGCTCCGTGACCCAGCGGCTGCCGTAGAGCAGCTCCCCGATCGCCCGGATTTCCTCGGCCGCCTTGAGGTCAGGCGGCCCCCCATTCCCCGTGCGGCCGGCCTCGGCGACGAGGGTCTCGGCCCGGGCGGTCTCTGCGGCCCGGACCGCGCGCCCCTTTGCGATCCTGCGCTCGCGCTCCTGGTCGCGGCGATCGCGTTCGGAAATGATACCCGTGTGCATTTCGCTTCCCTGGTGCGGGCGTACCGATTGGGATTGGGGGCGCATATCTTCGCTGCCCCTACCGACCATTGTGGGTCAGTCCTCGTGGTCGAAGAGGCCCGCATCGATCGGGGCCCGCTGACAGCCCGTCTCAGCTTTTGGCCCGCTTCTGAGATTTGAGCGCGGGCGCTTTCGAGATAGCGAAGTCGAATAGGCAAAGCTGTTGCGATTTCGGTGCAATCTTTCGCTGTAATTGAACGCGAACGCTTTCCTGCACGGGCCGTGTAATTAGCGGTATATCATCGATGTCGAAAAGCATGCATTTCCTCCAAGTCGAAACGAACTTGGAATATCATGACACTTTCGATCCATCTGTCTACGCAGCTCTATCTGAATTGTTCAATCGATGCAGGGGCTGCAAAAATGGCCAGCAAAGACGTGAATGGTCCTCAGGAAGGCACCACAAGCCGTCGCGTATGCTAGGTCCGGTGTACCGAGGTCATTTTTCACGGCTGATGACGCTGGACCAATCAGAGAGGCTTTAAACGTCGTTCCTGGGCTTGTTCACAAACGCGTGAACAAGCCAAAGCCACCTCCCAAAAGGGGATGGTGCTGCAATGCACAAAGCTTCAGCGAGCTGGCGGCGTTGACTTTATGCGAGCACTAACTTTTGCGCTGCGCTTTGCCCACTTACCTGCGTATGGGCGCCAAAAACCTGTCGAGCGTTTCTGGATCCTCGATTTGGGTGATGGTGCATCCGAGCGCTTCAATCCGACCCGGATCCCCGCGAGAAGCCGCACAGAGCAATCGCCATCCCACGATCAAACTCTCCTTTTCAGAGACAGCCTCGATGACGGCTAGAAGAGCCTCAGCGGCGGAGACTGCTTCCGGCCAACCTACCGCCGGCCTCATGCCGCGCAGCGATTGAGCGACAGATGGCTGGTAAATAGAGTGTGACGCTGCGCGGACGACCTCTTCCAAATATGCGATCGGATTCTGAAGTCCTTTCGGCTCACGACGCAGGATCGAAAGCGCAAATGGGGTCGCTTCGCTTCCTTGAAAACGCATCAACCGCTCAACATCGTCTGCCTTAGCTTGCTGGGCGATGAGCCGCAGAAACGACTTTGCTACCTCACCTTCGGGTGTGGCCCAGATCCCGCTTTCATAGCTAACGCGACCCGCATCAATCGTGCGTAGCTTCCCTAGTGCCGCGCGATTTAGGTCATTAGGCAACTTCCGCCCCCGACCGACTACGACTTGTTCGTCAATGAGGGCCGCATTCAAGTCGACCCGTGCCTCTGTAAGGATGGCGAGAGCGTCACGCAAACGCTTGCGGTGACTTCGGCGCGTCGACGCACATGTTGCTACTCCCCACATCTGCTCCGCCAATTGGAGAGCATTGACCGCGCTGATCCGCTTATCAGGAAGTGATGCCGCAAGAATGCGGTAAGCCTTCTGGCTTGGGGCGGGTAACGCAAGCAAGCGCGCTTCACGGTCCGGCGCGCCATATCGTTTTCTTATCACTGCTGCCACCGCAGAGCGGCTCGGCGCCGGCTGTGTCTGCCGAGTGGCCCGTTCGGCGATCACGTCGTGGATCGCGCCTGACGAGGGTCGCATGAGGCGCGTTTTCCTCCCTCCGACCTGGCCGTGTTTGCCGGTCGAGATTGCTAAACTGGGACGGTCTTTATGTAAATTGCTGTAGAGCGCTGGGTCCGGCCCGGAGGTATAATCCACTAAGTCCGTAACTGACTGTGTAAGGGCGCGTCTCGCTGCAGCTGTTGCACCATGTCTTGGTGCTGGCGGCTTGAGAACCTTCGCTCCCGGTCGCCATTTTGCCCGGTACGCTACCAGGCGAGCCACGACCCCGTCCGCATCATCGTCGAGCACCGCACACCCTGGCTCGGCTCGGTAAGCTTCAACAAGCGCAAGCAATTCGCGGTTGAGAAAGACGGGGTCGGGAACGCCGCCATTACCCCGTGCAGATGTAAGCGCAAGCCGACGGGAATATGGGAGTAAGTAGTTCCAAAGCTTCTGGTTTGAGTTTGTTGCTGTCCGACGGGGGCTGGTGTTCCCACGCCTGGAAAAATAGGTGCAAACGCGCGATACGACGCTGTCGCGGTCGTCGTCGGATATCTCGCTGCATAGGCCGGCGATTGTAGCTTCAGCCAACACCTCCATGCCTAACGCCTTGATGGTTCGTTCGTCGGCAACGGCTCCACTATGGCGTAGGTCGTGAAGGCGCTTTCCGAGACCCTTGCGCATGAATTCGAAGAGGTCCGGATTTGCGGACATGCACGCCTTACTCCGACACCATTTAGCGATCTTAGATTAGGCGTGTGCGCATTGCAATGACGCAAGACACTGATATGCAAAGAAAAATCGTTTCCTAATTTGCAACGGCCAGCTCTGGCTCGCGACTAACGGGCCTCCCGGGCGCACGAACCGAATGGCGCCGGCCGAGATGGAGCAACGGTTAGGCGCTAAAGGACATCCGGTTTTTACGAAACGTTAACCCAATTCTAGAGTCGAACTTGCCGATATAAGGGGGGGCATGTATAGTAGGACCTCACAGTTGTTAACTTTGTGCTTGGTTATTAGTTGACCGAGCGCTTTGCCATGCCTTCTTGATGTGCGTCATCGCGACGTTGCCGCGAGCGCAATCTAGAGCGGTCACCGACCGGATTGAATCGTGTAGGGTTTCGGCCGCGGCGGTGATGTGATTCGATGGTCGGCTTTCCGAGGAGGAGAGCCGATGGCGTCTGCCCTGTCCGTTGATTTGCGCGAGCG